>JAGLTZ010000359.1 GCA_023135015.1 Candidatus Latescibacterota bacterium | reverse complement strand
CAACCGAGACCATGCCGGCCGATTCCTCGCGCAGACGGGGCAGTGACTCCACCACCCCGAGGGAGAAGTAGTGCGATACGACCTCTTCGGTCGCACGCCGCAGGCTGTCGATGCGCCGGGCGGACAGCTCCATCCTCCTGGTCCCCATCCTACCTCCCAGCTCCTCTGCGAAGAGATAGGCCAGGGCCTCCTCCGAGACCTCCGGAGCGGTAAGCCTGAAAGCCTGGACAGTGATGGAATCGCGACCGGTCTCAACCGGTATCCGTGAGAGCATATGCAGGAGCGTATCGAGCAGAACAGACTGCCGGGCTGTAATATTGTCATCGAACTCGAGCACCGGTGGGACGTTCCGCCGGGCCGCCTCCCGCTCCTGCCTCAGATCCTCCTCGCTCTTCAGGATGGGGAAGCTGAACGGACTTACTATAGCTTCGGTGGTGATATCACCCACGTTCAGGTTGTATTTGAAAACCTGGCGCGTTGGATAGAGTAGAGTGATAAAGAGAAGCAGCGCGAAACCGATGCCCCACTTGAGCCCGGTCTTCATCTTCCCCACTGCCGAAGAGTCTTCGCCCGCTTTCCGCTCCCCCTTGCTTCTTAAGAAGGAGCGCTCCTTTTCCAAGTCGCCTTCCGGCGGGGTCTTCCTGATGCCGTGAAGCAGCTTCATGGCAGGAGGCCCTAGAGCCCCCTATCCTGGTATGCACGGAGGATCTCGCGGACGAGCCGGTGCCTTACAACGTCTTTCTCGGTCAGGTAAACGAACGATATCCCGTCAATAGCCATAAGGATGCTCTGGATCTGTATCAGGCCGCTGGGTACTGCGGAGGGAAGGTCCACCTGAGTTATGTCGCCGGTTACGATCGCTTTGGAATTCACGCCCAGACGGGTAAGGAACATCTTCATCTGCGCGGCGGTGGTGTTCTGCGCCTCATCCAGGATCACGAAGGCGCTGTTCAGGTTGCGTCCCCGCATGAAGGCGAGCGGCAGGATTTCGATCGTATGGCTGTCGAGGTAACGTCTCAGGCGATCCGGAGGGATCATCTCGTAGAGGGCGTCGTAGAGAGGTCTCAGGTAGGGATCCACCTTCTCCTTTATATCACCGGGCAGGAAGCCGAGGTTCTCTCCCGCTTCGACCGCAGGCCGCGCAAGCACGATACGCTGCACCTCGCGCTGCTGCATCGCCTTGACAGCCATAGCCACCGCCAGATATGTCTTACCCGTCCCGGCGGGCCCGATGGAGAGGACGATATCGTTGTTCTCAACGGCCTGTATGTACTGATGCTGACCGACCGTCCTGGGATATATACGCCGCTTCGCGTTTGTAATCAGCACGGTGCGGTCCTGGTAGTTCTCGGGCACAGCCTGCTCACGCTGCGACTCCTCCAGGAGGATCCGCATGTCGCTTTCAGTGAGCCCATCCCCCTTCTTGACCGTCTTGAGCATCCTGCCGACCACATCGAGAAGGCGGTTCACCTCGGGGCCTGTTCCCTCGATCTGCAGTTCCCGGTCGCGGGCCACCAGGTTCACCGACTCGAATGCCTCCTCGAGAGCGCGCAGGTTTCTGTCCTGCACTCCCAGGAAAAGGGTGGGATCCACGTCGATGGAGAGATGGCTGCGTACTAATGATACTCTCGGCTGCGAACTGTGGGAATCCACAGGGCGCTCTGCGTCCTCAGAGTGAGACTCCTGTTCCGAGCTATCAGTTTCTATGTTCATAAAACCGGGGGTTAGGGGCTGAAATAAGTAAACGCCCTCGCCGGGGGGCGTCGCCACCTCCCGGCCGAGAGCGTCAAAACTGTTGCCCCAATTCGATCCTAAGGACGGATGATCGTGAACACCTGTTTCGGGTAGATGAGATCAGGGTCCTTGATCTTGTCCTTGTTGGCCTCGTAGATACGCGGCCACTTGAAGGGGTCGTTGTAGATGAAATCCTTCTTGGCGATGTTCCAGAGGCAGTCACCCTTTACAACCGTGTATGTTTCGGGGAACTGCAGGCTCTCCAGGTCAGTTTTCACCTGTGTCAACTCGCTCTGTGTCGAAGACACCTGCTGGTTCATACCGCTTATGTCCTGACGGACAGCGCTTATCTGGCCGTCGAGATCTTCGATCTGGCGGCGCAGATCAGCGATCTGCTGGTCGAGCTCGTTGATTCGAGACTGAGCGGTGGCTTCCCTGCGGTTACATTCATCCAGGGCGGCCTGCCCCTCTTCAAGAGTCATCTTCTCCTGCGCGAGGGCCGGGGTTACGGCACCTGCAACCATCACTCCCAGAACCGCTGCGGGCAGGATTGCATGCATCTTTCTCATGCTCCTTACTCTCCTCTCTAGCGGTTAATGGGAGGGGGCGGCGGCGGTGTAGTGCCCCTCTCGCGCTTGATGCGATCCATCTCGGCCTTGGTCTGCTGCATTTCACCGCGCAGTGAGTTAAGCCGGCTTTCAACAGAGGCCTTCTCACGATTGACTTCCTCTAGAGCACGCTGCTTCTGAGTCAGCTCGTTACGGAGCCGATCCAGTTCGGCCTCCCTCTCCTGTACAGTCTGCTCAGCCTTGTCTGCTGCAGCACAGGCTTCTTCCAGCTGAGAGAGCTGTTCAGGGTCGGGCCGCTTGGTGCACCCCGTTAGAAAAGTCACTGACAGTAGAAGAACCGCGAGGAAGCCGGTACCTACCAGCTTCGGGGCCTTGCCCATGGGCAACCTCCTCTGCCTCACCTTATTGGAATCCAGTCGCGCCAGGTGACACTCTTTCAGGCAGACAACTTGATTCGGTCTTTCCAGTGTACCACAAGGTACACCTTTTACCTTGCAGGTACAGCGAAACTTATACTACCTAACCCCCCTAAACAGTCAAGGCAAAAGCCCGTAAAATATAGCTTCTTACCCCCTGCCATTTCCCCCGGAATTCCTCCGTATTAAGTGTTACGTTCCAGAATATCTACAGTTCCATCAACTGTCAGAGGAACTTTCTCCTTCTCGGGGTCGAAGTTCCAACCCCAGCTCGTGAAGCTGTTCCTCTCCGACAGGTGAGGGGCTGTCGTCCATCAGAGAAACCGCACTGGTCG
The DNA here is from genome assembly GCA_023135015.1 of Candidatus Latescibacterota bacterium. Classification (GTDB taxonomy): domain Bacteria; phylum Blakebacterota; class Blakebacteria; order Blakebacterales; family Blakebacteraceae; genus JAGLTZ01. The sequence goes on along the minus strand of JAGLTZ010000359.1, from coordinate 402 downwards.
TCTTCGGAAAGGCGATGACATCGCGCAGCGAATCCGCGCCTACCAGCAGCATCACTATCCGGTCGAATCCAAAGGCTATTCCGCCGTGCGGAGGAGCGCCGTAGCGGAGGGCGCCGAGCAGAAAACCGAACTTCTCTTCCGTCTCCTCCCGGCCGAGGCCGAGGATCTTGAAAAGGGACTCCTGCTCGCGCATACGATGATTCCTTATGCTGCCTCCGGCGATCTCCTGGCCGTTGAGCACAACGTCGTAGGCGCGCGCCTTCAGCCCGAGCACCGAACCGCGCCACTGCTCGGCGTCATCGCGGGACGCATCCTCTGAAGGCATCTCATCTGCCAGTCTTATCAGTTCCTCAGGGTCAGCGGTGGATGTGAACGGATGGTGGACAGCCAGCATCTTTCCCT
>JAGLTZ010000358.1 GCA_023135015.1 Candidatus Latescibacterota bacterium | reverse complement strand
AGATTGAACATATCGGGGTCCAATACAGTGCGCAGCTCACCCCACCCGCCTATCTTGATGAGTCCGAATACGGTAACCAGGACCGAGCCGAGCACCAGCACCAGCGTCTGCAGCGTCTCGGTGTAGGCCACCGCCCTCATCCCACCGAGGACCGTATAGACACCCGTGAGGAGGATCATCAGTATCGAGCCGATCCAGAAGCTGTCCAGAATGACGAAGCCCAGGTCGAGTGTCAGTTCGGGCAGGAGAGTGCTGAAGACGATTCCACCGGCGAATATCCCCACCGCTATCTTGGTCAGCACATATGCCACGAGTGAAATAATCGAGAGTACCCACCGGGCCGAGGGAGAGAACCGGCGCTCCAGGAACTCGGGCATCGTGAATACTTTCGATCGGGCATAGAAGGGCACCAGCACCCAGCCGAGGACCAGCAGGCACCAGGCGTGGAGCTCGTAATGCGCCATTGCCACACCATCTGTACAGCCCGACCCGGCCAGGCCGACGAGGTGTTCGGATCCGATGTTGGAGGCGAAGATTGACGCCCCGATGACGAACCACCCCAGGTTCCGACCCGCAAGGAAGTAATCGTCCGGGGTGTCCTTGCTCTTCCTGATTACCCACCAGGCGATCCCCAGCAAGACGCTGAAGTAGAGGGCAATGATGATCCAATCAAGAGCATGCATGTATTCCGGCTGCCTTCCTCGGTCCGGGGGTGCCCGATTTTCTACGGATTCTCAGACTCTTGGCAAACAGAAAATGAGACCCTGATGGCTCCTGCAAGGTTTCACACCTGGACCTGTGAGAAGGATGAACAGCTGATCAGGCAGGTTTCTGGTCAGGCGGCATTCCGGGCCGGTTTGGTTATATTCGGAGTGCCCGCCGGGAAATGCCAGGTCTTCGAAGATGGGGATATGGGGATCGATACTAATAAAGACTTCTTCTGATGTTATTCAACAGTTCCTCGAACTCATCGTTGAGATCGGTGGCCTTCTTTAATGTGTCTTCCAGCAGTGTTTGGGGCTCGATCTCCTCTTGGGGTTCAATCGCCTGCTGCAACGAAACGTGGAGGAGCTTGAAGAATTCCTGCCACCTGTCACTGACCTGCGTGAGGAGTTCAAGTGGTCCCATCAGACTCACCTTTCTATACACATCCCTCAATTACTGAGAGATACTGACGAGTGAACGGGTTGGCACAGCACAGATAGCCTCTTAGCCTATATTTAATCAGAAATCGGGCCTATCCAACAACTAAACTCGGCCCATCAGTGCCGGCGGTTTCTCCCCACATCCGCCTCATCGATTCATATCCTCGAGCTGCACCTTCGCCCAGAGATGGTTCGGGTTCAGGGTGAGGGCCATCCGGAATGCTGCGGCGGCATCGGCTCTCCCGTACAGGCCCCGGTAGCCCAACCCCAGTTGATAATGGGCATCGGCCAACAGTTCATTCGGGGAACGCCGGGAACCGAACTTTGCAAAGAACTCGACGGGAGAACCAGCCTCCAGCGCCTGGAGCCTTCCACGGGCGTGGTTGATGAGCATCTGGAACAGTCGAACCGCCGCCGCCTCGCGGCCCAGCTTCCGACGCGCCATCCCCTGGTAGTAATCAAGGATCCCCCGACCCTCGGGCCGCTTGCCGTCGGCGCTTTCCCTGAAGTGTGCGGCCGCACGCTCGTGGTTGCCCGCAGCCTCATAGGCTGCTCCGATCAGGTAGTGGATCTGGCACGCCCTGCCGCCGTGATAGGGCTCAGCCACCTCCAAGTTTACAGGATGCGTGAAGGCAACCTCATAGTCCCCGACAGCCTCCGTAAACCTCCTGGCCAGGAAGTGATACCACCCCCTCAACAGGTGGGCATCTACCCACATGGTATGGATATTGCCTACCCCCTCCCATCTTCTGAAATGGTGCGCTTTCATATAGTGGATCGCTTCATCGTACCGCCCCAGCTGGGCGAGCAGTACGACCTCGCGCGAGAAGGCGTCGTTATGTGGAAGGATAGTGTTGTGATGCGCCTCGAGGAGGGCGTGTCTACGTTCGGGTGTGACACCGCCCGATTCGTAGAGAAGGTCCAGTTCGTAGAAGAGCCGTGGATCGCCGCTGTCCAGGGCGATGGCCCGCTCCATACTGGCGATCGCCCCGGGCAGGTCCTGTTCCAACCGGGTATAGGCCAGAGCCAGGTTCCTGTAGAGAGTAGGGGTGCCGCCCTCCTGGCCATGCTCCAGATCGCGGGCCAGCTCCCATTCCCTGACCGCCGCTTCCGGCTGGAGTTCGTAGAGGAGATTGCCAAGGTAGTAATGGGCACGGGCATCCTCCGGATGCCGCCTGAGTGCTGCATGTAGAACCTCGATCGATTCCAGCCGGAAGGGAAAACAGTAGGCGTGCGGCATTTTCGCAGCCCGCCGGTACCAGTCGAGCGCCTCTCCGACTCTGCCCGCCCGGTCGTGGCAGTATCCCAGGTAGTAGCAGCACATCGGGTAGGTATTG
>JAGLTZ010000357.1 GCA_023135015.1 Candidatus Latescibacterota bacterium | reverse complement strand
GATCCAAAGAACGGATTCCGGACGGAAACTAAGATAAATACGCGTATATACCGGTAACACGGACATGGATCAGCGGTAAGCGGGAGCTGCACGAAAGGACATCAAATGGCATTTCGCGCCAAAGCGATATTTAAAACCGGACTCATAATCGTCATCCTCGGCGTTGTGGCATACGCTGTCTACTGGCGGGTGTCGTCGGAAAAGGAGGAGGAGGCCGCTTCAGCCCTACCGCAGGGAACCGACGCGGAGATGGAAGAAGCCCTGCGGGGACTCATCCGGGGACTCGATCCTATCCCGGTCAAGGCCACCCCTACTGTGCTTGGCACACTGGTGCAGACGGTCCACGCCGAGGGACGCGCACAACCGCTCCGACAGGTCAGGGTCACTAGCCAGGTCAGCAGTATCCTGAAGAGGGTGCTCGTGAAGGAGGGGGATTATGTGCGTGCCGGACAGGTGCTGCTCGAGCTTGATGACGAGCAGTACCGTCTCGAACTCGAGGATGTCGAAGCGGCACGGCTGCAGGCCAACGCTGACTACGCGGCCAGCCTCGACCAGACCGATACCGTGGCGCGGGAGGGCCTTGAGCTCCCACGGCCGACGATGAGTGAGGCAGAGCTGTCCCGGGTGGAGGAGCGCTTCAGGCAGGCCCAGGAGGCCTACAGGCGGGGTCGAATAAATGAGAAGGAGTTTCAGGAGGCGGAACTCGATTACCAGATAGCCCGCATCCTTGCCGGCTTGGAGCGCGGAAACATCCTGAAGGCCAGGCTCACTCAGCGCCAGATCGCGGTGCAGAGAGCCGAGCGCAATCTGGAACGCACAAAGGTCAAGGCGCCCTTTTCAGGATTTATCGCTAACCTGGAAGTGGATGCCGGAGAGTATGTATCGGGCAGTACCGAGCTGTGCATGCTGCTCGACCTGAGCAACATGCGGGTCGAGGTGGATGTGCTCGAGAGCGAGATCGCCCCCCTGGAGCCGGGCCGCAAAGCCGAAATAGAATTCACGGCGCTCCGCGATGAGATATTTGAAGGAATCGTCATATCCGTGAACCCGATTATCGATGCCCAGACTCGTACCGGACGAGTCACCCTCGAATTGAGCAACCCCGAGGGCAAAATCACCGCGGGTATGTTCGCCCGCGCCAGGATCTTCTCACGCAATTTCGAGGATGTGATGATGGTCCCGCATGAGGCGATAGTGGAGAGGGACGAGCGCACACTGGTCTTCGGGGTGGAACAATCTGAAGATGAAGACACACCCGATATCACAAAATGGCGCTACGTCCAGCTCGGCCCGGCTAACGACACCCATGTGGTCGTCCTGCCGACCGACAACCCCCACGAGGGAGTGAGGCCCGGCATGCTCGTCCTTATAGAGGGGCATGTAAGCCTGCAGCATGACAGCCCCGTGAAGCTACTGGAGATCATTGAACCGAATGTGCTGGTCCCGTAACCGGAGTCTGAGGAAAACGAATGTCGACTGGTTCTCAAACAGTATGATCAGGGGGTCACGTGCACATATCTGAACTCTCTATCCGCCGCCCTGTAGCCACTACCATGTTCTTTCTGGCGGTTGTGCTGATAGGTGTAATCAGTTTCAGCCGGCTGGCGGTCGATCTATTCCCGAACCTCTCCTTCCCGCGGCTGGTGATATGGACCACATACACGAACGTTTCTCCCGAAGAGGTGGAGCAGTTCATCTCCGAGAGAATAGAGCAAAGCGTTCTACGGGTTCCGGGGGTCCGCGAGATCCACTCTGTCTCGCGCGAAGGCGTCAGCCTTGTAACGATAGAGTTCAACTGGGATGCGGATATGGAGTACGCGATGCTCAATGTCCGCGAAAAGCTGGACATCCTGCGCAGCCGACTGCCCGAGCAGGCTGGCCGTCCCACCATCCTGAAAGCCGATCCCAATGCCGAACCGATCATGAGCCTGGCGGTTTCGGGCAGAGGAGGGCTGGTCGAGATCAAGGGCCTTGCGGAAAATGTCGTAAAGCGCCGCCTGGAACAGATCGAAGGTGTCGCGCTCGCCGCGGTCACCGGCGGCAGCGACCGCCAGATCCGTGTCGAGGTCAGGCGGGAGATCGCCGAGTCTCTCGGTATCACACTGCAGGAGATCCAGCGGGCGCTCGCTACCGCCAACATAATGTCGAGGGGGGGTAACATCAATCGCGGCAGGTTCCAGTGGTACCTGAGACCTGTAGGGGAATTCCAGAACATTGAGGATATCGATCAGGTGGTTGTGGCCCGCAGAGGGGAGCGACTCGTCAAGATATCCGATGTAGCCGAAGTGGTGGACGGCTACAAGGAGCGGGATAACCTGACTCGCTTCAACGGCTCGGAGAGCATAGGGATTCTGGTTCAGAAGGAGGCCGGAAGCAACACCAGCCAGGTATCAGCCAAGGTCCGGGATGTGCTGGACGAGCTTGAAGATGAATACCAGGGTCTCGATGTCGCGATTGCATTCGATCAGGCCGAATTCGTCAACAGCAGCATAGTAAACGTGATCTGGGCGATTGCTCTGGGGGGTCTGTTCGCATTTCTGATGCTCTTCTTCTTCCTGCACGACATCCGCAACCCGTTGAATATCGGGCTCGCCATCCCGATCTCCATTATAGCCACCTTCAGCCTTCTCTACTTCGCCGGCATCTCACTCAACATGATGAGCTTGGGGGGTCTCGCCCTTGGTGTCGGATTGCTGGTGGACAACTCGATTGTCGTGCTTGAGAACATCTTCAGGCACCGGGAGGAGGGGGAGGACCGCTTCGAAGCAGCCGCCTCGGGCGCCCGTGAGGTAGCGATGGCCGTAACAGCCTCGACGTTTACCACGATAAGCGTCTTCCTGCCGATAATCTTCGTCCAAGGGGTGGCCGGTCAGCTCTTCCGTGACCAGGCCCTAA
>JAGLTZ010000356.1 GCA_023135015.1 Candidatus Latescibacterota bacterium | reverse complement strand
CGGGGCCGGCACGCAAGGCAATGACCTATGTGGAAAACGACGAGATCGGAGGATGGTTGGAGGTCCCTATAAAGGTTGAGGAAGCCGGAGATTATTCAATCTCGATATATCAGATGCTCTTCCGCGACTACGGGACATGGAGGGTGATAATGAAAGGTCCCGGCTTTGATCAGCTTCTGGACCCGGCCATGGATTTCTACGACCCATACTTCATCCAGACCTTCAACATGCCCGAAAACTACCTTTACGGAACGTGGCATGAGAATAAGGTCGGGATCTACTCACTCGAGCCGGGCAGTTACACCATACGGTTTGAGTGCATTGGAGCGAACCCACTGGCACGCGTCCGTGGAGTGGCGTACACGCAGGCAGGCAGCCGGTATATCGAAAACAGACCGGCAGGCCAGCCAGGCCTGAACATGGCCCTTGATGGAATCTCTTTTCGGATGCTCCCCTGGGAGGACACATGGGGCTGGATGCAGGATTACCTTGTGCGAGAGGAGCGGCTCTTTGCCGAGAGGATCGAAACAGCTGATAGAACCGTTCAGAGATTAGCTGAAGCGATTGAAGCGTTTAAAAGGGACACCGACGGATACCCCCATAATCTGAACGAGCTGATAGAGCGACCCCCACGGCTGGCCGGAATACGCGGAAACTGGCCCTATATGAAGTTTCTGGATGACGAGCATATCCCCCTCGACCCCTGGGGTCAGCACTATCGTTTCCTCTGGCCGGGAAGATACAACACAGGTGGTTTCGACGTATGGTCGGTGCACGGTAATGAGCGGGACCCTTCGGTCTGGATAGGCAATTGGGAGAAGTAGTGTCGCAGGGCTACGGACCACCACGCGAGACCTACGACTTCGTGGTGATCGGCTCCGGTTTCGGGGGCAGTGTCTCCGCGATGCGCCTGAAAGAAAAGGGCTACAGTGTCCTTGTGCTGGAGCGCGGCAAGCGCTATCGCGACGAAGACTTCGCCCGAACGAACTGGGCTTTCTGGAAGTACCTCTGGCTTCCCCCTCTGCGCTGCTTTGGCATCATGCAGATCAGCACCCTGAAAGGCCTGATGTACCTGCACGGCAGCGGCGTGGGCGGAGGAAGCCTGGGCTACGCAAACGTGCTGGAAGTGCCGGACGACCGTCTTTTCGCCAACCCCGCGTGGAAACACCTGGCCGACTGGCATGTAATCCTGCAGCCACACTATGAAACCGCCCGCCGGATGCTCGGCGTCACCACCAATCCGCGGCTCTGGCCAGGGGACCTGGTTCTGAGAGAGATCGCCGAGGAGATGGGAAAGGGTGATACATTCCGGAATACGGAGGTAGGTGTCTTTTTCGGAGAGGAGGAAGAGGAGGTTCCTGACCCTTACTTCGACGGAGAAGGACCGCCGCGGACGGGCTGCAACCACTGCGGAGGCTGCATGGTCGGCTGCCGGTACAACTCCAAGAACACCCTTGTTAAGAATTACCTCTATTTCGCCGAGCAGTGGGGGGCCGAGATCCTGCCCGAATCCGAAGTCAGAGATATCCGCCCGCTTCCTCCAAGCCAACCTGACGGAGCCCGCTACGAGGTAATCTACCGCCGCTCCACAGCCTGGCCGTTCAGACCGGTCCGTATTGTACGCGCCAGAAACACAGTAGTATCGGCCGGAACTCTGGGTTCTCTCCGATTGCTCTTCCGGTGCAGGGATGTGACCCGTTCACTGCCCGATATATCACGCCGCCTCGGTGAAACCGTGAGGACAAACGGTGAGGCGCTTCAGGGATGTATCAGTCGAGAAAAGGAACCGAATTACTCCGAGGGAATATCCATC
>JAGLTZ010000355.1 GCA_023135015.1 Candidatus Latescibacterota bacterium | reverse complement strand
ATAGTGGAAGGTTCCGGTACCCCGATCCGGGTCAGGGTCCGCAGGGGGGATACTGTAAGCGGGCTTGCAACCAGGTACGGGGTCACCTGGGTACAGATTCGAGGCTGGAACCGCCTGCGGAACAATACGATCTATGCGGGCCAGACCCTGAAAATCTACCCCAGGCGCAACCGTAGTTCTGGAACACCGGCAGTGGCCATGGCAAATCTCCCGGCCGATGGGGTATATACGATCGGCAGGAACGACACGCTGTGGGATATATCCCAGAAGTTCAGAGTAAGCGTTTCTGACTTGAAGAAGTGGAATGGGCTGACCGGTAATACGATCTATCCAGGCAGGAGGTTGATAGTCACTGAAGATGCGGCCCGGCAGGCGGGCATGGGAGGTGGTTGAGCCTGACGGCGGTCCTTAGGTGACTGCTGATTTCACAGAACGATGGCTGGAAAACATTCGACATACAGAAAACTTCTGATCGGGACCGTGGTGGTTTTCGCCCTGGCTCTGTTTCTGGTTGCGGTAAGAGGGGCTGCGGGTCTGTTGGGCGGATTCGATTTCCGCTGGACACCCTCTGTTGGTCTGATCGAGGTGGAGGGGAAGATCGGCAGCGGCGAGAGGATCGTCAGGCTGATCGACGACTACTCATCCCGGCGCGATATCAGAGGTCTGCTGGTCAAGATAAACAGCCCGGGCGGCCTGGTCGTGGGCTCCGACGAGATATACCGAGCGCTGCTGCGCGCCCGGCGTGAGCACGGGAAGCCGGTGGTGGCTTACATGGGTGCCGTGGCCGCCAGCGGTGGATACTACGTTGCCTGTGCGGCCGATACGATCGTTGCCCATCCAGGGAGCATAACGGGCAGTATAGGAGTGATTCTGGAGTATCCGGTCGTTGCAGAGTTGTTCGAGAAGCTGGGTGTGAGGTGGGAAACAGTTACTACCGGTCCTTACAAGAACATGGGGAGTCCGTTCGCGGAGCCGACCGAGCGCCATCGCGCATGGTTCGAGGAAGTCATTGGCGACACCTACGAGCAATTCCTGGATGTCATCAGGGCCGGTCGCACGATCGGTGAGGACGATCTGCGCAGGTACGCAGACGGCCGTGTATTTACTGGAAGGCAGGCGGTAGAATGGGGTTTCGCGGATCGGACCGGAGATTTCCATGAGGCCCGCGCGGTCGCCGGCCTGATGGCCGGGCTGGGCGAGGACCCCGATCTGATTCGCCCTCACAGGCCGCGAAGACTGACAATGTGGGACCTGCTTCTGGGCAGGGCGGGGATTGAGGAGATAAAGTCCGAGCTGGGACTGGGCTCGCTGGACGGACCCCGCGTGCTGTATCTGATGCGCTAGCCTACGGCTGGTCGAGGCAAGGAGAAATACGGCATGACAAAAGCCGATATCGTCGAAAACATTGCCGAAAGAACGGGGCTTACCAAAACCGATACCGCGCTGGTTGTCGAGGGAATGATCGAGACCCTCAAGGAAGCGATGATATCCGGTGAAACGGTTGAGATCCGCGGCTTCGGCACATTCAAGATCAAGGAGAGAGCGGCACGCCGTGCCCGTAATCCCCGCACGGGGGAGCCGGTGGATATACCCACCAAGTTCGTGCCGACCTTCAAGCCCTCCCGTGACCTGAAGAACGCGGTGGCAGATTGGGAGAGGCAACTCCAATAAAGAGCTTTCGCCTCCCCTGGACAGTTCCTACCTTATTTCGATTTCGAGGTAGGATGACGGGACAATTATTCAAGGGGAGGATTGAGCGGTAATGCCCTGCGGCAAAAAGCGTAAGAGAAAGAAAATCGCCAAACATAAGAGAAAGAAACGGATGCGCGCCAATCGTCATAAGAAGAAGATTCGCTGATCCGCCCGAGACGCTATGAGTCGGGATTTTCTGAAAAAAGTATGGAACCTCATATATGAGGAATTAGAAGGCGATACCCCATCAGGCAAGAAATCGGCAGTCGGACAGAAGGTTGCCACCGAGATAAATCTTGCAGAAATGGGGTACCTGTATGGCGCCGCGGTCGATCTTGTGGAAGGTCACGCCTTCGGCCATGGGCAGAGGGTGGCCTATATAGCACAAGAGCTTGCCGTGGGGCTGGAACTGGATGACGATGACGTGACCGATGTCGCCCTGGCGGCACTGTTCCACGATGTAGGCCTGCTGAAAATCACTCATGCGCTGACCGAAATCACCAGCACCCCCGAATCGGAACTGCTGGTCAACCACCAGCTGGATGCGGT
>JAGLTZ010000354.1 GCA_023135015.1 Candidatus Latescibacterota bacterium | reverse complement strand
GATCCGGCCTTCGGCTGAAATCCACATGTAGGTGACCCCGCGTTTCTTATCCAGCCGCTCTGTCATATCGGCGCGAGGACGCTCCACCATGATCCCCCTGTAGACAACGAATACAGTGGTGACCATGAAGAAGATCAGGAGCAGGAAGACGATGTCTCCCATCGATCCCGTCGGGATTGACACAGAGGCCTTCTGTTTCTTTTCGACTTTCGGCATTTGTAATCAATCGGGTTCAGCGAGTGATATCTTCTTGGCGTCCGCCTTCATCACCTGGTCCAGAACCTGGATGAACATATTGTATTCGGTCTCCCTGTCCGTCTTCAGGGAGATGATCAGCAGGGGGTTATCTAGAACCCGTCGCCTGACCTCAGGTTCTACCTGCTGCAGTGAGACGATCTCTTCGGCAAGCAGGATCTCCCCCGCGGCGTTTACCCAGATGTTCAGGATGTTCTTACTCCTGATCTGGACTTCCTCGGCATCGGATATCGGAGGAAGGGTCAGAGTCAGACCCATCTCCTGGTTGAAGGAGGTGGTCACCAGGAAGAAGATGATGAGTAGGAAGGCAATATCAGCCATCGAAGCCGTAGGGATCTCCGGCTGCGCCCTATTCTTCCCTTTCTTAGCTGCCATCTATAGCTCCCTAGGCCGTCTTCTCCATCTCCATCTCGATCAGGTAGTCTATCAGATCGTTGGCGCTCTCCTCCATGTCGATGATCAACCTGTCGATACGCGACACGAAGTAGTTGTGTGCAGCCTGAACGGGAATAGCGATGGCCAGCCCTGTGGCCGTCGTTATCAGCGCCTCGGAAATGCCGCTCGCAACGATCGTTGCGTTGACGTCCCCTGCTGCGGCGATCGATGCAAAGGCGCCGATCATGCCGGATACCGTTCCGAGGAAGCCGAGCATCGGGGCGATGTTCGCAACAGTCGCCAGCCAGACCAGACCCTTCTCCAGGAAGGACATCTCAATGGTCCCGGCGTTCTCGATGGCTTTCTCGACGTGCTCCAGGCCGCGGTCGACCCGCATCAGCCCGGCGTGGAAGATAGAAGCGACCGGGCCGCGTGTGCTGGCGCAGATCTCCTGAGCGGTGGTTATCCCTTCTTCTCTCAAAGCGATCTTTATCCCCTGCAGGAACTTGCGGGTGTTAATGCTTGCCCGCGACAGCGCCCAGAAACGCTCAAGAATTACCCCCATGCCGAAGATCAGAGTAAGAAGCAGCGGGTACATGAACGGCCCGCCATCGTAGAAAAGATCGAGCATGTGTTACTCCTCCTAAATTATGCTCTGCCCTGTGGCATCGTCCCCCCAGTGGTGGATTATCAGTTGTCCGGGGGGTACTGGATCACAAGTTTGCTCGTAAGCAAACGCATGGTATGTTTGGCACAGGTGAGTGTCAAGCCACCAATCCGCCCTCCTAACCGCACGGCTGTAACCTAGCTGGTTCAGAGTTGAGCAGGAGCTTGCCAGAAGAGCTCCGGGCACTTACCATCCTCACAACCTCTGACACCAATCCCCTTCTAAGGAGAAGACGCTCTTGCCTTACATTCGTTTGTTAAAAATCGTAAAAACAATATCTGCGACCGCCTTCATACTTCCACTCCTTCCCCTGCATACAGCCGGCACACAGCAGGATACCGCAGCTCTACTCGCCCGCGCCGAGGAGCTCAATATCAGGGGAGAATACGCCGCAGCCATTGAGATGCTGCGTCCGGCTCTCAGTTCGGCGCCGGACGATTACGAGCTGCTCTGTTCGATATCAGACAACATAACGGGGCACGCCCGCCGCCTGCCGGAAGGCAGAAAGGCGGAAAAGGAAGCAAAGGCGGCCGTATACGAGGAAGCCCTCTCTTTCGCCCGTCATGCCGCACAAATAAACCCCGGTCATGCAGAGGGCTGGTTCCAGGTTGGGCAAGCACTCGGTCGTCTGGCGCTGTTCCGGGGCGGGAAGACAAAAGTAGAGATGTCGAAGGAAGTGAAAGAGGTCTTCGAGAAAGCCCTAGCGCTGGATCCCAAACACGCCGGAGCACTGCACGGCCTGGCCCGCTGGCACCGGGAGGTGGCTAACCTCTCCTGGGCCCTGAAGATAGTTGCGAAGATCGTCTTCGGTGGGCTGCCCCCCGCTACAAACGAAGATTCTGTCCGCCTCTTCAAGGAAGCCATTGTAGTTGAGCCGGATAACATTAATCACCACCTGGAGCTGGGCAAGACCTACCTGGAGATTAAGGAGAGAGAACAGGCGCGCCGGGAATTCGAAACCGTCGGCAGGCTTCCGGCAGTGGCCTTCGAAGATGCCGAGTATAAAGAAGAAGCTGAACAACTGCTGCGGAGACTACGTAGATAATAACATCATGCATGCAGAATCCAGCCGCGGATCCTTCAGACTAGTGTCATGTCACGTAGCAAAT
>JAGLTZ010000353.1 GCA_023135015.1 Candidatus Latescibacterota bacterium | reverse complement strand
CTTTCCCTGGAACGGGCCCAGGAGTTAATCACTACCCAGGTTCTGAGGAATGAAGTACAGCTCCAGCAAAAGCAGCTGGGGTTAGATCGGGCTCGGCGTGAGCTCAACGACCTGGAGGCAGAACTGGGAGATGCCATCCAATACGCCGAGTACCCCGGTCTCGTCATCTATGAGAAAACCTGGGGGCCTGAGGGGGAGGGGAAAGTAAGTGTCGGAACATCAGCCTACCCCGGTCAGGCGATCATCTCCATTCCCGATCTGACCACCATGACGGTCGAGGTGGGGATCTCGGAACTCGATATCCGACGTGTGGCTCTGGGACAGAAGGCGCTGATCAGGATAGACGCTTATCCCGACGCCCTTTACACGGGAGAGATAACCGATATCAGTCCCCTGGCACGGCGATCCGGTCTTTCTCAGATGAAGATCTTCGACTGCATCGTGACCATCGACGGCACCGACCTCGCCCTCCGGCCAGGTATGACCGCCCAGACAAGCATCATCACCCACTATCAGCCGGAAGCAGTCGTTGTTCCCCTGGATGCGATCTTCCGCCAGGAGGACCGCACCCTGGTATTCACTGTGGGGAAAGGTATCGAGGAAGTTGATGTAGTACTGGGTCCCGAGAATGGAAATTACGTTATCATCGAAGAAGGGCTGTCAGCAGGTGTGAGAGTTGCTCTGCGTGACCCCTTCATGCCGCTGGAAGAGCTCGAGACCGCTGGTATTGATGCCCTGCTGGAAAGCCGGGATGCCGGAGCCAGTGGAGACATCGGCAATGTGTTCAGCGTCATGATGCGCGGAGGTCGCGGTGGCATGATGAGAATCTTCAGGTAACAGGTGATCATGAAACTACTTACGAGAAATAGAATTGTCTCGGGTGGGGTACTGCTGGCCGTACTTATTATCACCGTTGCCTCCGGAATATTCAGGGACAGGTACAAAGATCTCCGGTATACCAAGGCGACCGAGGGAGAGTTCGTCCTCGATGTGATGGTACGCGGCGAACTCCTTTCCGAGCGCTCCCGGAGTGTTGTTGCACCAACCAGTCGCGGCATGCTTCAGCTCGTCTGGCTGGTGGATGAAGGCGTCTATGTCGAGGAGGGTGATGTGGTCGCCAAGATCGACGAGTCCAGCATGTTGAACCAGCGCGAGCAGCGCGAACAGCAGCTCGAATCGCTGCAGGGGAATCTCGACAACTTCCTGGCCAACAAACCGAATCAGATCAGGAGCGCCGAGTCCACACTCCAGACGGCGCAGTACGACATTGAACTCGCCCAGATCAGACTCGATCTCGCAGAGTTCGAGTCGGTTCAGCAGCAGGCGCAGCGCCAGCTTGCATATGAGAATGCCCTCCTCAGCGTCGATGATGCCGAACGCAGCCTGGCTTCACTGAGCAACAAGCTCGAAGTGGATGAGATGCGCCAGCGGACGAGGATTCGGCAGGCCCAGCAGCGCCTCGACGACGTTAACGAACAGATAGAGGCATTTACCCTGCGGGCACCGATCTCGGGGATCGTGGTCTACGGCGAGACCTGGGGAGGCGCGACCGAAGGGACTCGCAAGATCCGTGCTGGTGACAATATTCACCGGCAAATGACGATCATCACCATCCCCGATCTCTCGGAGATGCTCTCGAAGGTCAAGATCATTGAGGGTGACTACCGCAAGGTGGAGCTGGGTGACCCGGTCGAGGTCAGGCTTGACGCGATCCCGGGCCCTGTGTTCACGGGGAGGATCGACGAGATTGCCGCGCTGGCCAGTTATGATGAACAGACCAACAGGAGCTTTTTCAACGCCGAGGTCCGCCTCGATTCCGTAGATACCGGGATGCGGCCGGGAATGACCGCCAGCCTGCGCATTGTCTACGAGAAACGCGAGAACGTGCTCTATATCCCGAACGAGGCAGTCTTTGAGGTCGATGGCCGCACGGTCGTCTTCCCGCGGAGAGACATTCCCGAACCGCGCGAGGTCCGGCTGGGTGACCAGAATATGATGAGCGTCGTTGTGCTCGAGGGGCTCGAGGTGGGAGAAGAGATCGCGCTGACCGATCCGCGCCCACTTGATGTATCGGCCGTGGCTGGTTCACCGGTACCGGGAGGCGCTCCATCCGGACAGAAGAACCGGAGCCAGCCACCACCGCCGGGCGGCAGCAGGCGGTAACAGAGATCCATCGATTGAATGAAAAGGAACCGCATCAGTGAATATCAGTGAGAGCGTCAACATCAGTGCCAGTGGTTTGATGAGCCACAAACTCCGCAGTTTCCTCACCATGCTCGGCATCATCTTCGGCGTGGCGGCCGTGATCGCGATGCTTTCGATCGGTGAAGGCGCCAAACAGGAGGCACTCGAGCAGATCAAGCTGATGGGAATCGACAATATCATCGTCCGTGATACCGGTGTGGTCGGGACGGATGATGACGCCGAGGAGCAGCGGAGCAACTTCTCGCGCGGCATCACTCTGCAGGATGTTGCCGCCGTGGCTGAGGTGTTGACCAACATGATGGCGGTGGCGCCGCAGAAGGAATACCTGCTCGAAGTCACCTACGGAGACCTGACGCTCCCCGCCACCGTCCTCGCCACCACGCCCGATTATCCGCGCATCTTCACGTTCCGCGCCACCCAGGGCGCCTTCATCACCGACCTTGACATGCAGGAACGCTCCCAGGTCTGTGTCCTGGGGTCCAAGATCAAGGAGAACCTCTTTTATTACCGCGATCCGATCGGAGAGAAGATCCGTCTCGGAGAGGAATGGTTCACGGTAGTCGGGGTTATGGAAGAGCGGGCAGTCTCGGCCGGCACCAGCAGTGAGATCGTGGATCGGGACGTGAACCTGGATGTCTACATTCCTCTGTCGAGCGCCTACTCCCGCTTCCAGCTCTCACCTTTCGCCAGTAAGGTCGATCAGATCACCCTCCGGGTGACAGATTCAGGACAGATTGCCGAGAGCGCCGTGATCCTGAACCGGATGCTGCTCAGACGGCACAATGGAGTTCAGGACTTCAGGATCATCATCCCCGAGAAACTGATGAAGCAGAGTCAGGAGACACAGCGCATCTGGGGTATCGTGATGGGTGCGATTGCCGGAATAAGTCTTCTGGTCGGTGGTATCGGGATCATGAATATCATGCTCGCAACCGTTCTGGAGCGTACCAAGGAGATTGGGGTCCGCAGAGCAGTTGGGGCAACTCGACGCGATATATCCTACCAGTTCATCGTAGAAGCGATCTTCCTGTCATTCCTGGGTGGAATGGTGGGAATTGTAGTAGGATTCACCCTGACAAAGATCATTAGCATATATGCGGGATGGGAAACTCTGGTCTCCGGGTTCGCCATAGCGCTGTCTTTCGGGGTCTCTGCGAGTGTGGGGATCATATTCGGATTCTACCCGGCCATGAAGGCGGCCAAGCTGGATCCCATCGAATCCCTTCGCTACGAATAAACACAAAACAGTACTATTTGGGTCGTGCCACTATTAGGTAGGAGAGCCCGAAGGGCGGTTTGATCAACCTCTCGAGTTTGAATAACGGCATCACAAGCCTGAAGAATCTGATGTGGAAAGGTCGCACATAGGTTGACCTGAAGAGGTTTGTGGCTATCCACCAGCCCAATGCCCCCACTGCATTGACCGGTCGCAGCCATTCAAGTGTAAGGTCTGTCTCCTCCAGCAGCTTCAGTACACTATCTCTGGTGAAACGACCATGGCGACCCAGGCCGCGGTCGATGCTTCCATAGAGTGCCGGCTGTGCCGGAAGAAGAATCACTATCCTGCCATCAGGTTGCAGCCTGCTGGCAAGAGCGGTCAGTGCGGCTGCGGCCTCGTCAGGCTTTCCGAGACCGTGAAGGCAGAGGGCCGTGTCGAATGTCTCGGCCGGACTGCCTGTCTCATCCGCGGAGGGGTCCCACAGGCGGACAGAAACGTTAGGACGGTGTGAAAACCGTGTACGCAGCCTCGATACCGTCTCCTCGTCCGGGTCGGCCAACAGCACCCTGCTCTTCTGTAAGATGTGTGAGGCAACTTCGCCTGTACCCGGCAGGTATTCAAAGATCGTATCACCTACCGCCCATTTGACGCGTCGGAGGATTTCCGCGTAATACGGACCCAGCCGTCCCAGCGCATAGCGTGTGCGTGCCTCGGGGGTTGCTACGGGAGGTTCAAACAGCCCGGCCCGCACGATAGTGCCGATTGCGCGCACTGCGTCCCAAAGGCCGATCTTTTTCCCCTCTTCGTAGGAGCGGCCGGAGTATCTGATTGGAATCTCGTAGATACGAAGCCCGAGGCGTCCAAGCTTGACGGTGACTTCAGGCTCGAACCCGAAGCGTTCAGACCTAAGGCGCATTGAGCGGAGGATATCGGTTCGGACCAGCTTGAAGCAGGTTTCCATGTCTGTCAGGTTCAAGTTGGCAAACATGTCAGCCAGAGCTGTAACCATCCTGTTTCCAAGAGCGTGCCAGAAGAAGAGCACCCTCCGCTCGGGAGATAGAAACCGTGAGCCGTAGACCGCATCCGCTCGGCCGTCGAGGATGGGGGCGAGCAGGGCGGGAATGTCTGCAGGGTCGTATTCGAGATCGGCGTCGTAGATCAGCGTCAGCGTGCCGGCGGCGGACTCCAGGCCCGTTCTGAGCGCTGCCGTTTTCCCCATGTTGCGTTCGTGCCGGAGCAGTTGGAGCGGATAGGGGCTACGGTCTTGCACTTCAGCGACGAGCCCGCTAGTTCCGTCAGTGGAGGCATCGTCAATGACGATAACCTCACACGGAATCGGCAGGCTGACAGACCAGAGTCTCTCGAGCGCCGTTACGATCGTAGCCGCTTCGTTGTAGGCTGGCACCAGTACGGTCAGCGACTCACCAGATCCTTGAGTACTCATAGGCTGTGATGTGCGAGAGGGGGAATAGTAATGATCTCAGCGAGGGTCTTCAGCGGGACTTGGGTGATGTTACCTCGTGCTTCTTGAGCCACTCGACAACTGCGTCGTAGTCATAGCGGACCGTGCGTCCGACCTTGATGTAGGGAAGACCCTTCTCCTTTCGCCAGTTATTCAGCGTCGACTTTGAGATGCCGAACGCCTGGCATATCTGGTCTGTGTTCATGATATTAGACATGTCGCAAACTCCTCTATTGCGAAGGCCTTCCAGGTGTGAACTACACTTACCAGGAAGGATAAAGGTCGCCATGGGAGCGACAAAGTTTCTTAAGCATCATATAGCATATTCGGGGCTGTTGTAAAGTACAACTATGTGTTAAATGCAACTATGAGTGTTTTCGATCTCTTCGATCATATAGTTGAATAGTTTACATGACTGGCTGCACTGTCTGAGAAGGCATTTTTTCGCCAAATCGGCACTCCAGAGTCAATATGGCATGATAAATATGCCAATATGGCGAATATATGCCATCCTGACTTACCTCGCTCTGGATCGATTAATTCAATTGTGATGAAGAACTGTATTGTAGGCCGGTTAACTTATTATACCTCA
>JAGLTZ010000352.1 GCA_023135015.1 Candidatus Latescibacterota bacterium | reverse complement strand
GGGCTCATGTTGGTGTTCAGTCAGAAAACGGGTGAGCTGGCAACCATCCTGCTGGATGAGGGGCATCTAACCAACGTAAGGACAGCCGCGGCTGGTGCGGTCGTCGCCAAGTACCTTGCCCCTGAGAATGTTCGCAGGATAGGGATTGTCGGGGCAGGTGTTCAGGGCCGCATGCAGCTCGAGTATCTGAGGTCGGTAACCAGCTGTAATGACGTCCTGGTCTGGGGGATAAACCAGGAGGAGCTGGATACCTACAGGGCTGACATGGAGCCGAAGGGATATAAGATTAAAACCACACTGGATGCGGGGGAGATAGGTCAGAACTGCAATCTTATCGTTACAGCGACACCCTCGAAGTCTCCGCTTATACAGGCCGATCAGATCCGGGAAGGGACACATATAACGGCCATGGGCGCCGATACCCCCGAGAAGAATGAACTTGATCCTGGGATTCTCCAGAAGGCCGATATCGTGGTCGCCGACAGTGTCGAACAGTGTCTTTCCAGAGGTGAGTGTTTCAAGGCAATGGAGGCGGGTCTGTTCAAGAAAGAAGATATGATCGAACTGGGGAATGTGATCGTAGACAGAGAGCTGCAGCGATCTTCCGAGGAGCAGATCACTGTAGCCGATCTGACCGGAGTGGCAATCCAGGATATCCAGATATCAAAGGCAGTATACGAAGCGCTTGTGATATAGAAATCAGCCCCTCTTTCTTCCTGACAGGCGGTCTTGTTGCTTGAAGATAAGGAAGATATCAGAAAAAATTCCGTGATTACTTGCGGGAGGTAGTCCCGGCAGTGAATACTAGTGGCAGGTAGTGGACAGGTATCATTCTGTTTGTGCGGCATACTGACATGGAGTTGGAGTGGATATTAAACTGGAATCGCAAGCGGGGATGAAGGTACACCTCCACCACGATATTAGCGTGAACAGTCCCATTCTGCTGGCAGGCTGGCCCGGTATGGGTAATGTCGGTGTGGGTGCCGTCGACTACATGCGCCGCGAACTCGGAACGGAAGTGTTCGGTGAGATCGATATGAGCCAGCACTTCACGCCTGAGGCGATAGTAGTGGAGGAGGGGATAGCAAAGCTCCCCGAGGTGCCGATCAACAACTTTTCGGTCTCATACTCCCCCGACCTGATCTTCTTCCTCAGCGAAGCCCAGGTCTTGGGCCCCGCCGCACTCCAGCTGACTAACCTGATCGTCGACGTTGCCGAGAGCTACAGAGTCGAACGGATATTTACGTGTGCTGCCTTCGCAGTGCCGACCAGCTATTCGGAAGAGACGAGGATACTGGGGGTGGCTACTGACGAGAAACTGCGGGATTCGTTGACGCCACACGGCGCCGAGATCCTGGCCCAGGGGATCGTCAGCGGGCTCAATGGTCTTCTTCTCGGAGTCGCAGGCAACAGGGGGATAGAATCGGCGTGCCTGCTCGCCACCATTCCTCAGTATGCAATCAGCCTGCCGAATCCCCGCGGTTCCCGCGCACTTGTGGAGACGTTAAACACTCTTCTCGGCATAAGCGTGGACACATCCGGTTTCGATGACCCGGTGAATCAGATGGACGATGTAATGGCGCAGATCGAGGAACGTATGCGCGCTGCGTTCACTGAAAGGGAGCAAGAGG
>JAGLTZ010000351.1 GCA_023135015.1 Candidatus Latescibacterota bacterium | reverse complement strand
AGGCAGGTGGGAGTCGAAGTTGAGCGCACCAAGCGCAGGACCTTTGTGCTCGGGTCACTTCTGACGGGAATGGCCGTCTCGGTTGCGGGCCTTATCGGGTTCGTCGGGCTGGTTGTGCCACACCTGCTGCGTCTGGTCCTGGGCTCGGACCACCGCCTGCTCCTGCCGGCGGGATTCCTGGGTGGTGCGGCGTTTCTGGTTGCGGCCGACCTGCTCGCGCGGATGCTTGTCTATCCCAACGAGATACCGGTTGGTGTGGTCACGGCGCTTGTCGGTGGACCATTCTTCCTTCTGTTGCTCCGGCGGAAAGGAGCCGATTATGGCTTCGGTTAGGCATTTGGCACCGGAGGGAAGGGCTGATCTGGCGAATGGTGTACGCCTTACGACATCGGGTCTAAGTTTTTCATATGTCACC
The DNA here is from genome assembly GCA_023135015.1 of Candidatus Latescibacterota bacterium. GTDB lineage: Bacteria > Blakebacterota > Blakebacteria > Blakebacterales > Blakebacteraceae > JAGLTZ01. Next base: position 1,426 of record JAGLTZ010000351.1, on the reverse strand, counting down.
GATCCGGTGTTGAGAGAAGTTTCCCTGGAGGTAAACCCGGGTGAAATCGTCGGGGTGATAGGTCCCAATGGTTCCGGCAAGACCACGCTCGTGAAGGTACTCTCCGGTGTGCTCAGCGAATATTCTGGCAGCGTACAGGTAGAGGGTGAGGAGGTCTGCAACCTGTCCCATCGCCAGCTCGCCAGGAAGGTTGCGGTTGTCCCGCAGGAAACCGAATCGGCTCTTCCATTTACCACCCTTGAGGTAGTGCTGATGGGGAGGCACCCGTACAGCCGGGGCCTCTCATTCGACACCGCGGCAGATATCGAGATTGCGCGGTGGGCTCTTGAGCGTTCCGGTGCGGCCCATCTTGCAGCCCGTAATATCCAGAGGCTCTCGTCGGGGGAAAGGCAGAGGGTGGTCTTCGCAAGAGCTCTGGCCCAACAGCCCGGTGCGCTGCTGCTCGATGAACCAACCAGCTTTATGGATATCCGCTACCAGGTTGAACTGTACGACCTGGTCCGGGGACTGGCGGTTGAAGACGGAATAACAGTGCTGACTACCCTCCACGATCTCAACCTGGCTGCAGAGTACTGCGACCGCATCTACCTTATCGGGGAGGGGTGTGTACGTGCCAGTGGTCCCACCGATGAAGTGCTCACCTATGCGAATCTAACCGAGGTATTTGAAACAGACGTATATGTGGACACGAATGACCTGACCGGAAAGCTTATGGTCATCCCGCTTTCTGGACGTGCCCGGGATGAGCTGAGTCAGCGCCGGAAGGCGCCCACCCGTTGACACCCGGGGTGATTGAACCTTTCTTTCGGTTTCAATTCAGTAATCGGGAATCAATTCCTATGCAGATGGAAAAAGCATACAATCCAGGCGCCATAGAGGAGCGCTGGTACCAGCGATGGGAAGAGGCCGGGATCTTCGCACCGGCCGGTGAGGGGGAGTCGTACTCCATCACGATCCCTCCTCCCAACGTCACCGGCATCCTCCATATGGGTCACGCCCTCGACCTGACTCTCCAGGACATCCCGATCAGGTTCCAGCGAATGATGGGCCGCCGCACTCTGTGGCTGCCCGGCACCGACCACGCCGGGATCGCCACCCAGAATGTTGTGGAGCGGGCTCTGGAGGAGGAAGGCAAGAGCAGGGAATCACTTGGGAGGGAGGAGTTTGTCAGAAAGGTATGGGACTGGGTCCAGGAGTATGGCGGTTCCATAACGCAGCAGATCCGCAGAATGGGACTGAGCGTGGACTGGAGCCGCGAACGCTTCACCATGGACGAAGTGCTTTCCACAGCCGTCACCAACGTATTCATCCATCTGTACAAGAAGGGACTGATATACAAGGGGCACTACATCGTCAACTGGTGTCCAAGGTGCCACACTGCAATATCCAATGAAGAGGTGAAGCACCTGGAGCATGAAGGCCACCT
>JAGLTZ010000350.1 GCA_023135015.1 Candidatus Latescibacterota bacterium | reverse complement strand
GCCGCCGGTGAGGGAAATAAATGAGGGCCCTGATCCAGAGAGTGAAGAGGGCCGAGGTGAGCGTGGCGGGTGAGATGGTCGGGGCGATAGGGCCGGGTATGCTGATCCTGCTCGGTGTGGGCATGGGGGACGGCGAAGCGGATGCCGAATGGCTGGCAGCAAAGTGTGCGCGGCTGCGGATTTTCGACGATGAGGAAGGCCAGCTCAACAGGTCACTGCTGGAGACGGGGGGCGGGGCGCTGGTGGTCCCGCAGTTCACCCTCTACGCCGATTCCCGAAAGGGTCGTCGGCCCTCCTACACTGATGCTGCGGCGCCTGAGGATGCGCTCAGGCTGTTCCAGCTCTTCTGCGAAAAGCTGCTGGAGCAGGGCGTCGGTGTGGAGAGGGGGAGCTTCGGAGAGCGGATGGAGGTGGAGCTTGTCAACGACGGCCCCGTTACCCTGATGGTGGAGACACCTGAGTGATGAGGTCGGGCCGGCCTCGAGCCGCCGCCCTCGGGTTGGGGCTGCTTGCCGTTGTAGCGCTCACCCGGCCGGCAGGCGCGCAGGATGTCTTTGATGTGGTGAGGGGTCTCTGGGTTACGAGGTGGGAGTACAGCACGTCCGGGGATGTCACCGCCCTGCTGTCGCGCGCCGCAGACTTCGGCATGACCGATGTATTTTTCCAGGTTCGTGGCAGGGGGGACGCCTTCTACCGATCGAACCTCGAGCCATGGGGGGAGGAGCTGGCAGGTGGGCTGGGGCGCGACCCCGGCTGGGACCCACTCGAGGTGGCAATCCGCGAGGCGCACGTCCGTGGGCTGCGGCTGCATGCCTGGATAAACACATTCCCGATGTGGAGTGGAAGGACTCCGCCTCCCCGCACGCAGCCAGAGCATATCTATCTGCAACACCCCGGTTGGATGATGGTCAACATGGTCGGTTTCACACAGAGGCTCGGGAACCGATTCGGCTACGTCTCGGCGAGCCCGGCCAACCCCAAGGTGCAGGAGCATATCCAGGCGGTTGTAATGGATATCATTGATCACTACCAGGTGGATGGTGTCCACTTCGACTATATCCGTCTTCCCGATCACGACTATTCATACGATGCCGTCAGCCGCGGGAGGTTCCTGCGTGAAAGCGTGAACCGCTCCTACATGAAGTGGCAGGCTGATGAGATAACCGGAATGCTGAAGCGGATCTCCGAGGCCGCACGCGCCCGCCGTCCGGGCCTGATCCTGACCGCGGCTATAGTGAACCGCTACAACCGGGCGGTGGGCATATTCGCCCAGGATCCGGTCGCCTGGACCGAAAGCGGCGCACTCGATTATGTTATCCCGATGATGTATACGCCGTCGCCCGCCGAATTTGTGAGTATGATGAACAGCTACCGGGAAGTGCTGCCGGCCGGGCGGATCGCGGCTGGTATCAACCTGGGCGAGATGCCCGATGATCCGGTTGCGGCGGCGGCCCAGGTGCAGGAGAGCATCCTGGCCGGAATAAAGGGACATGTGTTGTTCAGCATGGAGGATGTAGACCGCCTTGGCTGGCTCGGATCGCGCTACGGCAATCTTTACTCCTACATGGAGACTCTGCTCGGGGGCAGTTTCGCTGAGGCCCGGCAGGCTTCGGCCCTGCAGGCGGGCGAGGGCGGCGCCGAGATCGTCCGGGTGGACCCTCGCCTGCTTCGTGCACTAACGAGGACTGCAATTCTGCTCTCATTTGTGATATGATGCGGCCTTCATTGTCTGGGAGGAACGGCCACCTGCGGATGAACCGTCATGAATGACATATACGACCCGGCCAATTTCGTGAAGGTCTGCGTCAACACCGTACTCGAGGTGGTGCGGGAATCGGAGCCGCTGCGCGGTCCCCGTGCCTACTACCTGTGCCACAGGAAGACCCGCGAATTAACCACATCCTTCCGCTACCACCTGCTCGTGATCTTCTTCGAAAACCGCGAGGAACTGCTGCCCCACCTGAAAATTATGGCCGACAACATGGCTGAAGACCCCGAGGAGCACCGCCTGGTCTGGTCGCTGATGCAGACTTTCCTGCACAGCCTGCTTACGCCGATCACCGTCCGGCGCCTCGTCGAGGATTCGCGGGCGACCACCGACTGGCTGGCCGGGGAGATGGATATCCTGAGCCGCACCATTTTCCGGGAATAGCATCCCGCCTCTTGAGTAAGCCCCGCGAGGCGGGGTAGACTCGCCGCATTCGACGACAACTCTACGACTGACCTTTTCTCCGACAGGCTCCTAATAACGAACGGAGGTCTACATGTCCTTCTCTCGCCGTGCATTCCTA
>JAGLTZ010000035.1 GCA_023135015.1 Candidatus Latescibacterota bacterium | reverse complement strand
CCTCTTGAATGCCATTCAAGCGCTCTCCCATCTGAGCTACAGCCCCACGGTTCCACTATCGGTTGTGAACAACAATTTCGGTGGTACGTAGTATATTAATAGAAGGTGGTGATAGCTATGAAAGCTGATATCAAGCATCTGTGGTGGGCTCTCCTGGCCGGGGGGCTGGCAGCGCTGGCGGGCATAGGATCTATCGTTCGTGATATCATCCGCATGCGCCGTTGGCGGTCCGCCCATGAGCCGGGACCGATAGCGTAACCGCGGAGGCGATTTGGAAATAAGAAAACGGTGCCTGGTGGCAGCAGTATCGCTGGCTGTCACAGCGGCTGTGCTGATGGGAGGCATCTTACTGCTCCCTGGTTGTGGGGCCACCGGGCCCACTGATGGCACAGACCTCGGCAGGAACCGTAACTGGGCCGGAGCCTACCTGCGCGTCCACCTGGTTCCTGAACAGAAGCCACAACTGGGAGAATATTCCAGCCGGTCGCAAGAGGTCATCCAGCAGCACGTTGAGTGGGCTCAGCAGGCTTCGATAGATTTCTTTGCCGTTTCGTGGCGCGGGATGGGCAGCTACGGTCATACCTCGCTGGTGGACCATGTCCTGCCGGAATCATCCTTCAACACGATCCAGTGGTGTATTCTCTACGAGACTCCCACAGTGATAGAGGGTGATCCGGGTGCCTCCACGATCAACCTGACCATGGCGGCCCGTGATACTCTCATCAGGCATCTCCTCGATTTTCACGATAACTTCTTTTCCCGCTCCAACTACCTGCATATAGACGGCAGGCCCGTGATAATTCTGCGCCAGAGCCGCCGGATAGCCGGTGAGCCGTGGATCGCCCTCAATGCCGTTCGGCAGGCCTACATGGATTCAACAGGAGGGGGGTCGTATTACATGGTCGGAGACGAGGCTATGTGGGGAGCGCTCGCAATACCCAACACCAATCGCATCAGGGCGATGAATGCGATAACGGGTATAGACCTGGGTGTAATGTCACAGCACGACGGATACCCGCAAGGCACGGGTTTTATCAACGACCTTACGACCATGTGGCAGGCGTATTCGGCGGCCGGTCAGGTACTGGAGCCGCCGGTGCCACTTGTACCTATGGTCTGGCCGGGCTTTAACGATCGCGCCTCCTCCCAGATCCAGCATCCTGTTATCGCCCGTGAGGTGACGTCAGGTACGGAGCAGAATGGGAGAACATACGGGCAGATGTGGATTGTGGCGAATGAGCAGGTCGGCGACCCTGCGATTGTACTGCTGAACTCGTTCAATGCATGGCAGCAAGACACACAGATTGAGCCGGTCGCAGACAATAGCAATGGACTCGGAACCACCTTGCCTGCCACGATGACCGGCAGGGCCAGGTACTTCCCCTACCAGGAAAGCTTCGTCGAGGATACCGCTATATATAAGGGCAACGTGTTATTGGGTGCGATCTACGAGATCTGGTATGATAATAAGCCGCCGTCCGGATATTAACGATTGGGAGCGCGCGGTCTGACGCGAGGGACCCTGGATCTGGACACTGCACCCTGTACACGGGCTTCGAGGGTATCGACCACAGCCCCGAAGAAGAGCACCCAGCCTCTTGGGTCCTCCCGGAAGGGACGGAGGGCGTCTTCGAATTCCTCCAATGTGGTTCCGTAGTGTTCGAATACGGCAGCACGGAGTGAATCTGGAGCCGGTGGACCGGTATCATCGGAGATGAGGGCTAGATCGCAGTAGAGCCGGACGAGTTCCGGATCGGGAGTGGGCGGGGGAGCCGGCCTCCCACATGCGACCATCAGGGAGACGAGAGTTAGAAATATTATGCGCTGTTTCATCACCATAGTCTTCCGTACCGCAGGAACAGGCCGGCTGTTGTCGGGGGCATGCCGTCTGCTGCGGAATCTCAGCAGAGAGACGGCTGCTTGTCAACCGCGGCCTGTCTCAAAGGTCCTTTTCCTGATTGTGGGCAGCCTGTTATTCACAGCACCTCTGGCGGCTCAGGATATCTACTTCGGTCAGAACAAGGTCCAGTATAAGGACTTCGAGTGGTCCGTATTCAAGACAGAGCACTTCGAGTTTTTCTACCACCAGGGTGGTGAGGAGATAGCGGATTTTGCAGCAGTTGCGTCCGAGCTGGCCTACGAGGATCTACGGCGCGCCTTCCGATTCGAACTGACTCAAAGAGTTCCTATCATCATCTACAACTCCCACAACGATTTTCAGCAGACGAACGTGATTCCCGGCATCCTGCGCGAGGGGATAGGGGGGTTCACAGAATACCTCAAGCACCGCGTAGTTGTACCTTTCCAGGGCTCGTATGAAGACTTCCGGCACGTTCTACACCACGAGCTGGTCCACGCGGTATCGATGTCTATGATCCACGGTACCGGCATAGCCGGCCTGATAAGCCAGGCGCAGTCGGCACAGTTGCCTCTCTGGTTTGTGGAGGGGCTCGCGGAGTATCAGTCCATGGGGTGGGATATGGAGGCCGATGCCTTCATGCGCGATGCCGTAATAGCAGGGTACATGCCGAAACTGCAGGATATCTACGGCGGGTTCCTGGCTTACAAGGGCGGGCAGGCTTTCTTCCATTATCTGACCCAGACCTACGGTTCGGGACGTATTGCTGACATCCTGAGCAACCTGCGTATGCTCAATCATGTGGACAGGGCGTTCATAGCGGCCGTCGGAAAGCCTATCGAAGAGCTTTCCGAGGACTGGCACCGCTATCTCAGGCGTACCTACTGGCCGCAGATTGTGGATCGTGAGATGCCTGATGAGTTCGCAGACCCCCTTACCGATCACCAGGAGGATGGTTCGACATACAACGTTTTCCCAGCTCTCAGCCCGGCGGGGGACAAGGTCGCGTTCATATCCAACAGGCAACACTACATGGACCTGTACATCGTCTCGGCTCTGGACGGGAAGGTGCTGAGCAGGCTTGGCAAGGGCGAGCAGGTCAGCATGTTCGAAGAGATGCATATTCTGCGTGGGGGGATAACATGGAGCCCCGACGGTGAAAGGGTTGCAGTAGCTGCAAAGGGTGGAAGGTACGATCAGATCTATATAGTGGATGCAGGGAGCGGTCGCGTGGTTCAAGAGATCAATCCCGAGCTTGACGGCGTTTTCGAACCTGCATGGAGCCCCGACGGTCGCAGACTGGCGTTCGTTGGAATAGAGGAAGGATATCCTGATCTCTACCTCTACGATCTGCAGGATGGTGGCTTCACCCGTCTGACCGATTCGAAGGCGGGGGAAAGTACGCCGGCCTGGTCCGGTGACGGCTCGAAACTGGCATATACATCCG
>JAGLTZ010000349.1 GCA_023135015.1 Candidatus Latescibacterota bacterium | reverse complement strand
TCGGGATTGAGCGTCAGGTCCATAATCAGGTTGCTCGATATCCCGAGCTTGAAATCCGCACCCATGTATCTCAGACCGGTCTGCTCCACCCAACCCAAACCGCCACCGGTCATACCCTCCCGGGCCTTCCGGGTGGTGATGTATGGGTTGATCCAGATGCTGCGACCCGGCGTTACACCCTGAACTCCGGTGAAAATTGCATTGCTGGTCATTATGTTGTTCGAGCCAATATCGAGGGGAGCCAGAGCCGATAGTTCGCTCTGTTCGCCGATTGCACGAAATAGATTGATCCCCCATGTCTGCTCCTCTGACCTGACGAATCTCAGACTCGACCATGGGATGGCCATCTCCGCGGTCCAGCCACCCTCCTTCACAATCGTTTCAACCTTCCACAGCGTATCCCACGACCCGTCGCCGTTGCCCTGTTGATCGAGCATGGTCTCGGTCTGGACCCCGGCGGGATTAACCAGGAAAAGATATCCCTCCTTCCAAGTCAGGAATGGATCGATGATGACGCCCACACAATCGGAGTCAGCTCCGGAGTGGTCACGACGGAGGATATAGTCCTGAATCGGGTAATCAGGCTGGCGGCAATCGAATGCAACATAGAAGTGTGTATCATCATATAGGACCCAGACCGTTGTTTTTTGGGTTGCTGGTACGTCATGATCGGGCTGGAACTGAATAAATCCGGTATATGCTTCCGACCCGGACCACTCACCAGGCTCAAGCTCACCATCGATCGTGGGAGTCCCACGGCCGGCCTCAACCACCATACCGGCGTTCTTGTACCGATTCAGATCAATGCCGTAAGTTTCCGGTGAGACCGACGACTGCCTGCCCGCAGACTGGGCCGCAGCAAGAGTCGCTGAACCTGAAATAATTAATACAGCCAGAGCTGCTGAGAGCAGGAAGGAGGTTGAGCGAAAGATCTTTATCATGTAGTAACTGCTCCAGGTGAAAATCACAAATACTCAGCACAAATCCCCGCAGCCGACCGGTAATGACTGCAGAAATCATGCCAGGGGGTGGACTTTGCTCCATCAATCCCATCTTACCCTTACCTTACGCAGTTTTTCCGGGGGTGTTGCACAACAGTATGAGTAATGTCGGGCAGTTGAAATGTGTCGGTTGGCAACACAGTGGCATTCCCTTGTGTTGCTGTTTGACACACCGGGAAGCAGGTGTGGAGCGGCTGATCAAACCCTATTATTAAGGCTAAATGGATACCACACTCCCAGACCGCGACCCCCATCCCTTGTCCCCATCAACCGGCGACCCGGCCCGTGAACCCTTAATTACATCGGGCGATACTCTACGGTGGGAGTTTCAGGATCTCGCATTCCTGGGGTACATCGCAGTCATCATTCTTCTCCTCCTCATATTCGGCGTGGTACTAGGCAATCACCCTGACCCGTGGCGCATGATTCTTTACCACATGGCGGTAGTTGCAGCCGGAATGGGGGCGCGTCTCCTGCCAAGGATATGGGATCACCCTGTTTCGCGGTTCCTCCGCTGGTGGTACCCGCCGATACTCTTCCTCTTCTGTTTCGAGGCGGTCGGCTGGATGATCCACCTGATCCGGCCCGAGTTTCTCGATCCGTATCTGATCGCAGCTGACCGGGCCATGTTCGGCGGCGACATAACCGTCTGGCTGCAGCAGAGGGCGCAGCCGTGGCTGACCGAGATCATGTATTTCTTCTACACCAGCTTCTACTTCTTCATCCCCGGAATAGGTATACCCATCTACCTGCGGTGCGGCACTGACAGGACAGGCCCGCACGGAGCCCCTGCACGTGAATTTATCGCCACCATCACGGTGAGCATGCTCTTCTGCTACCTGCACTTCCTCTTCACTCCGGGTGCCGGTCCGGTCTTCTGGCCCGATTACCCCGGGCCGGTCCTGACACTGACGGGAGGGCCCATCACCATCATCGAGCAGTGGGTGTTCGACACAGGAGCGAT
>JAGLTZ010000348.1 GCA_023135015.1 Candidatus Latescibacterota bacterium | reverse complement strand
CCTCACCAACCCATCGAGCGACATCGCCTTGGCCGACACGATGACTCCATCACCGGTCCCCGTGCCTTCAATCCGGGTCACCCGACCCTCCCAACCCATCCAGCGCCCGATCCGGTCGCGCTCGGGGGTGCCGTCAAGCCGTTCCTCGATCCGAACCTGCAGGGCAGCGGCCACACTGCGCTGGAAACTCCAGATATCACCCGTCAGCTCATCAGGGTCTACAACCCCGTAGGTCCACAGCAGCCATATGCCACTGTCGCCATCGAAAACCGTCAGCCCGTCCAGCCCCGTATCCTCCAAAACCAGGTGCAGCTTGAGAGCAGTCAACCGAACCACTTCGAAAGGTACACCCCGTGGTTCCATCCTGAGAGCAAACCATATTTCCCCGCTGTCGGCGACGGGGGAAACATAGAACGCCATTGCGCCCTGCTCCACCCTCTCAATCAGGTCCCCGGCATTCTTTACTCTGATTGAGCTTCCTCCGACTCTGCGGGCGAAGGACCCGGGAGACCGACTGCGCACCGCCACCGGCCTATCTACGAGGAAAGCTACCATCCGCTCAGCGACCGCTCGGTAATACCTCAGGGTCTCCCGGTGATCTCCAGATGGAACGCTCTGCTGCACTGCCTACTCCAGAACCAGAAAGAGAAGGGCCAGCACAACCAGAACCCCTATCAGGAGGGCTGCGATGAACCGCTCGAGCAGGCTGCCTGTCAGTGTTATCTCCATGATGGCGCAGTTTACCCGCAATCGCGGCAGGCTATGAATCGAAAAATAGAGACACAGGTTACACGGGTTCGGGCTGAACTGGATCGGAAAGCTCCGGACCGGGCAGGGCCGGAAGGAAGCGGCGACCGAGCAGAAGGACCACTGCGTACATGCTCCACGCTTCCCAGGCGAAAGGTATGAAGCCGAGGTAGCCCGGCAGGGGCATCTCGAACAGTTTGAGGTTCTGAAAGAGCGGGAAGATATATATCCACTTCGCCGCAGACAGCATGTTCCACGATTCCCATAACAGCCCGCATACCAGACCTCCCACCCCCAGGCTCACCCACCTGGTAAGGACTCCCTCTTCCAGGTCCCGCAGCAGGGAATGCACGCCCCTGCCCCCATGGGCGGCCTTCCCTCCCCCGTACGCTATCGGCTCACACAGGGGCACATAGGCGATCCAGACTACTACGAAAGTGTAGGCGGCCAGGTGGACTGGCAGCAGAAGGGGTATGGCGGCCATCATCAGGCCTGCGATGAACCAGCTCCGCCTCAGCCCGGCCGTGACACGCAGTGGCGCGCACCGCACACGCAACCCGAACGCCTCCAACATATCCGCCGTGACAAAGAGCGCAGGCCAGATCGTGGCGAACGACCATGTATAACCCAGCAGAGTCAGAAGGGTGCTCTGTGGCAGCCCCACATAGGACCAGTTCCGGAGGTGCAGGTTATAGGCCTCGAACAGCAGCCAGAGGGCGAGGCTGATGGGAAGGAGGAGAAAGAAACGGGCAGGTTGCGGCCACAGCCACGAACGGCCGCGAAGGCGCGCCAGCACCGCATCGGCGAAAAGGAGATAGCCGGTCCACATCCACGGTGTGAAGTAGGAATGGATGAACCACCACGAGGTCAGAACAACCAGCAGGAGCCCGGTCAACAAGATCACGGCTCCGGCCCATCCGTAGACTGGAAAGTTTTTAGGATCCTTATCTAGTTTCTGTCCGGAAACGGCTC
>JAGLTZ010000347.1 GCA_023135015.1 Candidatus Latescibacterota bacterium | reverse complement strand
TACCTCTGGTTTCCTGGACGGCTTTTTGCCGATCCTCGGACCGGAACAGAATCCGGCTTACAGGCCGCCTCCATATTGTGATCTCCGTACTCCACGCCTGCTCGCCGCCTGCCGTATGTTGCCGCTGACCTCTCGGGCATTGTTCTTGGAGGATTGTGCGGGTAATGAACTACCGCTGGCAGATCAGGGATCGTGCTCCCTCATCGGTGGTGAATGACCTCGCCCGACAGACCGGGCTCAATCCGATACTGCTCCATATCCTCCACCAGCGTGGTATTACTACACCTTCTGAAATCGACTACTTTCTCGCTCCCGATCTGAGTACCGGACACGACCCGTTTCTGTTGAAGGGAATGGAAGAGGCAGTGACGAGAATCCGCAGTGCTGTGACGGCGGGTGAGCCGATCCGCATACACGGCGACTACGATGTGGATGGCGTCACGGCTGTGGCACTTATGGTCCGTGTACTGCAGCGTTTTGGTGCCTGTGTTGATGCGCACATTCCCCACCGAACGGAAGAGGGCTACGGCCTGAGCCTTGAAGCTGTTGAAAAGGCCCACGCAGAAGGGATCAGAGTGCTCGTCACTGTGGACTGTGGTATATCGGCGGCCACGGAGGCGGAGCGTGCACGCGAACTGGGGATAGACCTTATCGTAACGGACCACCATACACCCGGTCCCGAAACCCCTCAGGCACTGGCGGTGATTAACCCGAGGCAGGAGGGCTGTTCCTACCCCTTCAAAGACCTGTGCGGCGTCGGTCTGGCATTCAAACTGGCGTGTGCACTCGAGCCGCCCGGCACGGAGCCGGCTATGCTGGAGTTTCTTGACCTGGTGGCCCTTGGAACCACAGCGGATGTCGTGCCGCTGCTGGACGAGAACCGGATTTTCGTAAAGTACGGTCTGCCGCAGCTTGGCCGTTCCAGATGGCCCGGGTTGGAAGCACTGATCGACCGTGTTGATCTGAGACGTGACAGGATCACAGCAACCCAGGCGGTTTTCAACATTGCACCCCGGATAAATGCGGCGGGCCGCATGGCAGACGCCAGCGATGCTCTGACATTGTTGCTCACGGATGATCCGTTCCGTGCCGCCCAACTGGCCAGACACCTGGATGAGCAGAATGCGCTCCGCAGGAAGATGGATCGATCTACTCTGAAGCGAGCGCAGGAGATGGTCGATTCCCAGGGCGGAGTCGAGGGACGGTATGCACTGGTGCTCTGTTCCGAGAACTGGCATCCGGGTGTAATAGGAATCGTCGCCAGCCGTCTGGCGGAAATCTACAATCTGCCCACCGTTCTGGTGGCTATGGATGGGGATGACGGGAGGGGGAGCGCTCGCAGCATCGAGGGATTCGACCTGTACGATGCATTGTCCGGGTGCGCCCAGCATCTGGTCGAATTCGGCGGCCATCCACGTGCAGCGGGGCTGAGCCTGACTCGATGCAACATATCTGCATTCACAGAAGCATTCGAGTGTATTGCTCGCAACAGATTAATGGATAGGGATTTACAACCAGTACTTCATGTAAATTATGAAGTCCAGGAGGGAGATCTGACTCATGGTCTTCTCTCCGATCTCAAACGCCTGGAACCGTACGGCGCTGGCAACCGTCGCCCGGTTTTTATGCTTAGCAGGATAGAGCTTGAAGGAACGCCACGCAGGGTGGGTCCCAGCCGTTCCCACCTGAAATTTTCAATTAAGTGCGACCACGACTATCCCCTGGATGCAATCGGATTCGGTTTGGGAGATAGCATCGATGAACTCTCGGGCCGGTGGGCAGATATAGTCTTCGCTTTCGAGGAGAATGAGTTCCGCGGTATCCGCAGGCCTCAGCTGCGGATAAAGGATCTGAGAAAGGTCAGTCCTTGATTATGAACAGCAGCAGGAATATTTTGAATATGCCCCCCTGGATCTCCACCCACCTCACAAGGAACCTGCCGTGCGATTGACAGAAGAAGCAAC
>JAGLTZ010000346.1 GCA_023135015.1 Candidatus Latescibacterota bacterium | reverse complement strand
CGTGCTTTATGCGCAGGGCGCTCGAGCTCGCCGTCAACGGACTGTGGTCGGTGCCTCCAAACCCCGCGGTGGGTGCGGTGGTCGTCTCCGGAGACACAATTGTAGGGGAGGGGTACCACCTGCGTCCCGGCACCCCGCACGCGGAGGCTATAGCTCTCGAGAGGGCAGGTGAGAGTGCCAGGGGGGGCACTATCTATGTCAATCTTGAACCGTGCAACCACCATGGTCGCACTCCTCCCTGCAGCGAGGCGATTATCCGGGCGGGGATTAAAAGGGTCGTGATCCCCTGTGTGGATCCATCACGCTCGGTCAGAGGCAGGGGAATGGCACGCCTTCGTGACGCGGGAGTGGAAGTTATCGAGGATGTCGAGTGCGAGGCCGCCAGGCGGCTGAACGCGCGGCATTTCAGAGCGGCGCGGGAGGAGCGACCTGTAATGATAGCCAAGGTCGCCAGGACGTTGGATGGTCGGACCGCACTGCACGGTCCGGCTACCATGGGCGTGACGGGCGAAGAAGCGCAGGAGTACGTTGGACGGCGACGCTCAGAGGTGGATGCGATCATGGTCGGCAGCGGGACCCTCCTTGCGGACGACCCGCGTTTGAACGCAAGAACCGCCGAAGGTGAACTCCTGCCGCGCCAGCCGATCCGTGTGATCGCTGATGCACGGCTGCGCACACCGCCCGACGCACGCCTGCTCTCCGAACCTGGAGGGGAAGTGCTGCTGCTGGTCGGAGAGGAGCGGATGGAGGGACCGGATGCGGAGGCATTGAGAGCTACGGGAGCCAGGCTTCTGCCGGTTCCGATCCGCTCCGAAGAAGGCCTGGATATTTCGACCATGCTTACGGCGCTGGCAGCCGAGGGGATAGACAGCATCATGGTCGAGGGGGGTGGGATGCTACTCTATTCACTGGCCGCTAAGGATTTAATAGATTTCTGGCAGATCTGGATCGCAGGGAAGATTATCGGCGCGGGCAGGGGAGTCGTGTTCTCGGAACTGGGGAAGCCCATCCGCCTGGGGCCATTGCACGCCATGGAGGTCGGTGGAGACCTCCTGGTAAGTGCATTCCCCGCAGAATCATAGAAAGAAGAGGTCGACTGCATGTTCAGCGGGATAGTAGAGACCATCGGAAGCGTAAGGAAGATCGTGCCCGGCAGAGAAGTCAGCCGATTTACAATATATTCCAGACAGATTGCCGAGCGAATGTCGATCGGCGATTCAGTAAGCGTGGCCGGCGTCTGTTTGACGGTTGTTGAAGTATCGGGAGATGAATTCAGTGTGGAGGCTATTCCGGAAACCCTGCGAATGACCAGCCTCGGCGACCTTGAAGAGGGAGATGGTATCAACCTGGAACTCTCCCTCACTCTCCAGGACGGCTTGGGCGGACATCTTGTTTTTGGGCACGTTGACGGGGTGGGGGAACGCCTCGAAGGGCCTCCGGCAGGCTATGACGCCCGGCCTCTGGCCGAGGGAGAGGTCATACACTGGTACTCGGCTCCCGGGGAGCTGATGCGTTACCTCGTCCCGAAAGGATCTGTTACGGTCGAAGGAATCAGCCTGACGGTGGTGGACGTTACACATGAGGCGTTCTCCGTGGCGTTGATACCGCATACCCTGGAGGTTACCACCCTCGGCCGGCTTCAGGTGGGCGGACGTGTCAACCTGGAAGCGGACATGATAGCCAAGTACGTTGCGGAGCAGCTGGAACCGTATCTGCAGCTGCTTCAGAGGGGATCGGATACACACCCATCCCCGGAGGAACAGACGTTGTGATGAATGAGCCAGAGGTTAATTCCCGCCAGAGCGGGGAGAGCCCCGCCGATGTCCTGCCCGCCCCGGGCTTCAACTCGATCGACGATGCCATCCACGAGATGCGCAAAGGGCAGATAGTCATAATCGTCGACGATGAAGACCGGGAGAATGAAGGCGATCTCATGGCAGCGGCTGAAAAGGTCACTCCAGAAATCATCAACTTTATGACAAAACACGCCCGGGGTCTTATCTGTCTTCCCCTGACCTAAAAAAGGCTAAAGGAGCTTGCCATTCCTTTAATGGTTCGAGACAACACAGCTCCTTCCCAGACAGCCTTCACTGTTTCTATAGATGCCAAGGAAGGAGTCACAACTGGTATTTCTGCATACGACCGGGCTAAAACAGTTCTGATTGCCATAGACACTAAAACCCGCCCCAATGACCTTTCACGGCCTGGCCATATCTTTCCCCTTCAAGCAAAGGATGGCGGTGTTTTAAAGAGATCAGGGCAGACAGAAGCAGCAGTTGACATCGCTCGTATGGCAGGCCTAAAACAAGCAGGAGTCATCTGTGAGATCATGAATGAAG
>JAGLTZ010000345.1 GCA_023135015.1 Candidatus Latescibacterota bacterium | reverse complement strand
CAGTTCCAGCGATACCTCATCTACAATCACGCCGCCGGTATAGGGGAACCTGCTCCCCGGGAGTACGTCCGCGCCGCGATGCTCTCACGTATCAATGTTCACGCCAAAGGTCATTCGGCTCTGCGGCTCGAGATCACGAAGCTGCTTGTAGAAATGCTCAACAAAGGGGTAACACCCTTTGTCTGCCAGAAGGGGTCGGTGGGAGCTTCCGGAGACCTGGCGCCGATGTCGCAGATCGCCCTGGTCGTCATAGGAGAGGGTCAGGCCTGGTACGAAGGCGAGCTCCTTCCCGGCCACGAAGCCCTCAAGCGCGCCGGGCTAGAACCTGAAACGCTCCACGCCCGAGACGGGCTGGCCATTATAAACGGCTCGAACCTCCTCAACGCCATGAACGCCCTGCATCTCTTCGATATCAACCGATGGCTGAAACAGGCTGAGGTCGCCGCGGCTATGACCCTCGAGGCCCTGAATGCGAACATGAAGCCGTACGACCCAAGACTACATGAAGCACGAGGATTTCCCGGCGCAGTCAGGACCGCCAAAGCCATCATGAAGTGCATCGAGGGAAGCGAGCTGCTGAAGGGCGGGAAGAAAAAAGTACAGGATGCGTATTCGATGCGCAGCACTCCTCAGGTCATCGGGGCAGCGCACGATGCCGTGGCCTTCGCGCGGGAACAGGTCGAGATCGAACTGAACGGCGTGGGAGACAATCCGGTCTTCTTCGCGGAGGAGGACCTGGTTCTGACGGGCGCGAATTTCCAGGGGTCGCCCGTCTCCCTGCCGATGGATATGGCAGGTACGGCCATCACAATGGTTTCAGTCATCTCGGAGAGAAGGCTCAACCGCCTGCTTAACCCTGCCCTCTCCGTGGGACTGCCCCCCTTCCTTACAGAGGACCCCGGCTTCTACAGCGGTTTCATGCTCAGCCAGTACACAGCAGGCACACTAATTGTGGAACAGCGGATGCTCTCGGCTCCCGCCGCCTGCGCATCGATCCCTGCCGCAGCCGACCAGGAAGATTTCGTCAGCATGGGTATGAACACGGCCATCAAGAACGCCCAGATCCTCCATAACGCTTACGGTGTGCTTGGCATCGAGTTCATGGCGGCGGCACAGGCACTCGACCTCAGGGGTCATACCGCTGGCAGGGGTGTTACGAAAGGGCATGAGATCATCAGAAAGCATATAAAGCATCTTGGAGAGGACAGGCCGCTCTATCCCGACCACACCGTGATGGCCGGACTGGTCGAGTCATGTGAGATCCTAGAGGCAGTAGAAGCCGAGGTCGGCTCACTGGAGTGAGATAACAATGATATCTACAAGCGGAAAGACATCGGGCACCAGGGTTCCCCTGTACGTCGGAGCAACGTTCGCAGCCGTCCTCTCCCTCTCAACCTCGACAACCCGGCAACTGGGGCAGGAGACTGGCATTGGCTATGACTCCACCTACGATTCTTGTACCGACATCATCGTCGGCAAGGATGCCTCGGTGGACGGCTCGGTGATCACCTCACATACCGGGTGCTGCGACGAATGCCGCGTTCACGTCATCCCCGCTCGAACCTACGAGCCTGGAGCAATGGCACCGGTCCACTACGGGCTCCAGGACGTGCGCACTCCCCTCGACCATTACGGGGAAGTGCTCGGATACATCCCCCAGGTAGAGCGAACCTATGCCTATTTCCATACGGGCTACCCCCAGATAAACGAGCACCAGCTTGCCATCGGGGAGAGTACGTTGAGCCAGAAAGACGAACTGAAGGTCGATCGCTACAGTGGCGATCAGATCATGACTATAGAGCAGGCCCAGCTGTTCGCCCTTCAGCGGTGCAAGACGGCGCGGGAGGCCATAGCGCTGATTACCTCACTCATGGAAGAATACGGTTTCCTTCCCTCATGCGGTCCCGAATCGGAAGCTCTGTGCATCGCCGATCCACACGAGGCGTGGGTACTGGAGGTATTCAGCGTTGGGCCTGGCTGGGAACATGGCAGCGGGAAGCCCGGCGCAATATGGGCCGCCCAGCGGGTCCCGGACGATCACGTTGCCATCGTCCCAAACTGGAGCATTATCAAGGAAATCGACCTCGACGACCCCGACAATTTCTTGGCCTCCGAAAACTACATGCAGGTGGCCATCGATCACGGTTGGTACGACCCCGCCAGCGGCAGACCCTTCATCTGGCAGGAAGTCTATTCTCCCCTCCCCCGCGAATGGGCGGTGAGCCGGTTCTGGCTGTTCTTCACAACGGTGGCTCCTTCGCTGAAGGAGTGGCCCAACAAGAAGCTGCTGTCAACATACCGGGGATACGACGCCTATCACCAGTATCTCGAGCCGCTCTCGATCTATCCCTTCTCCGTCAAGCCGGAGAAGAAGATGTCGGTGCAGGACGTAATTGCCTTCCAGCGCTCGGT
>JAGLTZ010000344.1 GCA_023135015.1 Candidatus Latescibacterota bacterium | reverse complement strand
CGGCGGGGTGTATCATCGCGTGCGGATCCTGAGCCCCAAATCGGTCGAGCTGGGGACGGCCCTTCAGACCAGGGGAATCTACACAGCATCCCGAAGCCAGATGAAATTGAAATAATTACGGGTCTTTTCGTATAACGCTAGGATCCTGGAATGCAGGTAAGGATCGGGATGCAACGGAATATCCTGGTTAACGCAACCTGCAAGAAAGGTTGTTGACATGGATTTGATGACTTGGGCCTGGCTGATAATGACCGCTGTTCTGCTGGTCGGGGAGATGCTGACAGCCGGTTTCTTTCTGATCGTTTTCGGTGTCGGTGCGTTCGGTGCCTTTCTGGTTGCGGTCTTCGGCGGCAGCATACTCTGGCAGTGGATCGTCTTTATCGTGGTCTCGGTGATTGCGTTTGCCGGCAGCCGCAAGTTCGCCAGGCGCGTGCACCATGGGCCGACCGACTTCGGAGTGGGGGCGGAACGTTACGCGGGCATGAAGGCCTTCGTGATAGAGACCATAGATGTGGCGGCAGCAACCGGGAGGATAAGGGTGGATCGCGAGGAATGGCTGGCAGAGTCTGCCGAAGGTGATGTCATTCAGGAGGGTACCTGGACCGAGATTGTAAAGGTCGACGGCACCCGAATGGTGGTACGGCCCATCTCCGAGTCTGGAGAGGCGGAGGTAGCGGATGAGTCTGAAGGATCCAACACGCAGGAATAATGTTTTGAGCACGTTCCCCCTATAGGAGGAAAATTATGGAGTCGGTAATTGCACTAGTAATTGTTGCTGTTGTGCTGTTCGTCTTCGTGGCGAACGCATTGAAGATAATCCTGCCGTACCAGAAAGGGGTCATTGAGCGTCTGGGTAAGTACCAGCGGACCCTGGGCAGCGGGCTGATAATCATCGTCCCCTTTATCGAGAAGGTCCGTAAGGTGGACATGCGCGAGCAGGTGGTGGATGTGCCGCCCCAGGAAGTGATCACCAGGGACAACGTGGCTGTGGTGATGGACGCCATCGTCTACTACGAGGCCACCGACCCGGTGAAACTCCTTTACAACGTGGCCGATTTCTATTCAGCTGCCACAAAGCTCGCCCAGACCAACCTGCGTAACATTGTAGGAGAGATGTCGCTCGACGAGTCGCTCACTTCCCGTGAGCTGATCAATACTAAACTGCGCGAGATCCTGGACAACGCCACCGACCGGTGGGGTGTGCGTGTCGTTCGAGTGGAGATCCAGCGCATCGAACCGCCACAGGATGTTATGGATGCCATGCACCGCCAGATGAAGGCGGAGCGTGACAGGCGGGCGATGGTGCTGGAGGCCGACGGTCAGCGGGAGGCGGCGATCAAGGTCGCAGAAGGTCAGAAACAGGCGGCCATCCTGAAAGCCGAGGGCGAGGCAGCGGCCATTCAGAAGGTGGCCGACGCCAACCGTTACAAGCTGACTACTGTGGCCACCGGCGAGGCCGAGGCAGTCCTGAAGGTATATGACGCCATCCATGAGGGCAGGCCGACACAGGATCTGATCACGATAAAATACCTGGAAGCCTTGACCAACATGGCCGACGGCCAGGCAACGAAAATCTTCCTGCCCATCGAAGCTTCAGGGCTGCTCGGCGGGCTGGGCGGAATCGCCGAAATGCTGAAGCCTCCGGTGGAGGGTGCGGCAAAGCCGAAGAAAGCCGCTGCAGCTGAGGAATCTGACGCCTGATCGGCGGTAAGCTCGAAGAGTCCGGCTCTATAGTCGTCGACAGTTTCGGGCCGGACGGGAATATCGGATCACCTTATACAGATGAGGACTACCCTCCTATAGAGGCTTCCAGTTCCTCGATCTTCATCAGCAGAGCCTCTGCATACGTCTGGTAGGTCTGGCCGCCCACGACCTGGGGGTGTCCGGATCCAGGCCGTTGTTCTGGTCCAGGATATCCACCTGAGCCTGTGCATCGGGAAAGCTGGCCTCACCCTGCCGGTAATAGCACTGGGCCATCACAAGGTGCATGTCCTTGTAGTCGATGGAGGGGCGGTGGGAGAAGCTGTAAGAGGGCTCATTCCCGACAACCGTACCGGCGTGCGAGATCGCGCTTTCCAGATTGGGCAGGTCACGGTATACAACCGCCAGGCCCGCATTGGCATCCTGTGTTGTCAGTCCCAGAGAATTTGCAGTCTGTAGAGCAGTCACGGCTTCACTCAGGAAGCCCAGCAGTGCCTTCGACCAGCCAAGGCCTGAAGAGGCGTCTGCGTGGTTGGAGTCAAGCCCGAGCGCGTTGTTGAAGTAGGCAACGGCGGTATCATAAGATGCGGATTCGAACTCGTTCCAGCCCTGTGTGGTTTCGTAGGTGACGGATGTTGCGCGTGCTTCGACGATGCTGCTCGCGGTGCCCTCGTTGCCTGCTTCATCCACCGCCGTGACATAGAAGTAGTATGTGGTTCCCGCTGTCAGGTCGGTAAGGGTCTTCGAATTGGTTGTGATATTCTCACCTGTGCTGCTCAGAGAGGTGCTGCTGGTTCCCTGATAGAGGAGGTAGTGTGAGAGATCGTCTTCGATAGACGCGCTCCACGATAGCGTGATGAAACCATCTCCGATGGTTACTGTCACGCCGATCACCGGGTCGGGTGCCGTGGTATCGGGACCTTCACCGCAGGCGCTTGCCAGAAGAAGGGGGAGGAGCAGGAACACCCCCTTTACTGTTCGCTTGCATTCGAAGCTCTCTTTATATGCCGTTTTTTTCAGCCTCACCGGTAATCCCTTTCAGTGTGTCCCTATCTAGTTACCGTCCGGAAACGGCCCTTTTGCGCAATCTCGGCGTCAATCTGCCGGAGTTGCTCGCCGGCTTACGCCGGACTCGCGGTCCAAACTACGGACTCTTGTGCGACGTACGCATGTACGTCTCCGCGCAATCCGTTGATTTCCTTGACCTTGCGGAAAATTGCTCGTTTCCACCCTGGGAACTATCTAAGCAGCAGGGCTTTTCGGGTGAAGATGCGGCCATCGGCCCGCAGCATGACCAGGTAGATGCCGGATGCAACCGGTTGGCCCGAGTCGTTGTCGCCGTCCCAGCTCACAACGTGGGAGCCGGCGGCTTCGACCCGGTCCACGAGGGTCCGCACCCGCTGACCGCGTGTGTTAAGTATGAGCAGCTCCATATCGGTCTGCCGGGCAAGTGTGTATCGGATCCGGGTCGCGCCGTTGAATGGATTCGGGTAGTTCTGCTCGAGCCCGTAGCTGAATGAAGGTGCCGCGGGATTATCATCTGAAGAGAGAAGCCTGTAGATCCCAAGCTGACTTACCGCGGCCTCCACCTTTCTGCGTGATACATCAACGTAGCTTTCCACATATCTCCACTCCCCCTCTTCCCACCGGTACATACCGAGGCTGGATGGGTCGATTCCTTCCAGCTGGGCCGTATTGTACGAGATCACCAGCCTAATCTTACTGGAGAGGATCATGCCGTGCGGCTGAAGATCGTACCTCATTCCATCCTCGAGCTTGCGGGCGATAATGTATTCGTCTCTCTCCAGGGTCTGTGGTGTGAATGTGGCCTGCAGTGCGCCGCCTGCCGCTATCAGCAATCCCCCTTCTGAGGAGCTGATCAGCTGGGCGACGAATTCCCTGGTGACGGTGGTATCGTTGCCGGCAAGGTCGCTGCCTGTAACACTGATTGTGAATGTGCCCGACGAGGGTATTGTATAATCGCTCACGTAAAGGGTGGCCTCTGTAGATGTGACCAGGCTCAATTCGAGCGATGTGGTATCTATCATCGCGGTGGGGGCTTCGGAGAGGATCTCCGAAGGCACGAAGTAGAGATCGAGGAAATCTGTGAGCACGCTGTTGCGGAGGATTCCGACCGTGAAGTCGGGAGCCGTCGTGTCGCTTGATGCGAGTACGACGTCGACGGCCGCCTTTACATCCATCTTGCCGTGTCCCCACGTATTGTTGGCCGATCCCCCGGTGAATCCGTCCCTGACCGCCGTGTTTGTCAGGTGGTCCCTGACCTGGGAGGCGGTCAGATAGGGTTGTGCCTGCAGGAGTAGCGCCACGGCGCCCGTTACGTGAGGGGCGGCCATCGAAGTGCCCTGTGTGAGACGGTGTACACCGTCGGGATCGGTGACATTTTCCGCAGGTTGGGAACTCATCTGAGTAGCCAGGGCAGCCATGATTCCCTGCCCGGGAGCCGAGATATCGGGCTTCTGCCTCCCGTCCCGGGTCGGGCCCCAGCTGCTGAATGGGGAAATATCGCCTTCTGTCAGGCTCCACCATCCCCATGTACCGCCGTCTATGGCCAACCACGATTTTTTCGTGATATAGGAGCCGACACAGATTTCACCCGTCCCAGTTCCAGGTTCCGACACGGTGTAGCCCGAACCGCCTCCCACAACCGTTGCATCGATCGTGTCTCCGTCTATCCACAGGTCTACGTGTGTGCTGTCTCCCGATGCGAGTTCGTAG
>JAGLTZ010000343.1 GCA_023135015.1 Candidatus Latescibacterota bacterium | reverse complement strand
GTGATAGTGAAGGTGCCCCCGCTCAGATCATCCGGCAGTAATTCACCACTCAGGGCTCTTTCAACAAGCGTACGGAGTTCCTCTCCGAACGCCCGCAAGCCCTTGTCATCGGCATGATGGACAACAGGTACCAGCAGGCCCCGCTCGGTATCAACGGCTATGCCCAGGTTGATTTCGTTCAGGTGCTCGATTACCTGTCCGTCGGCGCTGAGACGTGCATTCATGTAGGGGAACTCGCGCAGCGCCTGTACAACGATCATCCCAAGCAGGTCGTTGTAGCCGGGGGCGAAACCCCAATCATCGGCCACTTCCGCTTTCAGGCGTTCCCGGACCTCCACGAATAAGGTGGCATCGACCTCGGTAACCAGCGTGACTCGGGCGGTCGAGCGGGCGCTCTGCGTTGTCCGTTCCGCTATTATCCCGCGGAGCCCGGTCATAGGAACGGTATCGGCGATAACGATGTCAGCTCTGTCATCTTCCTGTGCGGTTTCCGATGATATGGATTCAGACCCCGATTCCAGGAAAGCCGTGACGTCCTCCTCGACGATGCGCCCGTCGGGGCCTGTGCCTGTTAAAAGGGCCAGGTCGACTCCTTGTTCTCTTGCCATCCTTCGCGCCCGCGGCGAGGCGGAAACACGCTCACCGGCCGGCCGGGGCTTGTAATCTTCGATCTCCTCGTTCTCGGTCCGGGTCATCAGCGCCACCACGGTCAGTACGGCCACGGTGCTCTCCTCGAGGACCAGGATCCTGCGCAGGAATCCGCGGCTGGTGGCTTCCACATCGAGAGTCGCTTTATCCGACTCTACGGTGAAGAGCAGATCGCCGCGCTCTACCGGGTCTCCCTCCTTCTTGAACCATTCAACTAGGAGACCTTCCTCCATGGTCTGGCCCAGCTTCGGCATGATTATCTCGGTGACCATCTCAGCCTCACCTCAGTGTTTTCCGTATGCCGGTGATGATGGCTTCAACGCCGGGGATCGCGGCGTCCTCCAGCGTTTCGGCCATTGGAACAGGAACGTCGGCCGACGCAACCTGAACAACCGGCCCATCCAGCCAGTCGAACACCTCTTCCTGCACACGCATGGCCAGTTCGCTGATAAACGAACCGGTCCGGCATGCTTCGGTCACTCCGACCACCCGGCCTGTCTTTCTGATCGAGTCCGCCACCGTTTCCATATCCAGAGGTTTGAGTGTCCGCAGGTCGATCACCTCGACTCCGATGCCCTCGGCTGCAAGTGTCTCCGCCGCCTCCAGCGCGCGGTGGACCATACGCGAGTAGGTGACCAGAGTGACGTCGTCTCCCTCACGTTTTACGTCGGCCACGCCGTAGGGGATCAGGTACTCCTCCTCCGGTACGTGACCCTCCAGGCCGTAGAGCATCTTGTGTTCGATGAACATCACCGGGTTGTCATCCCGGATAGCCGCCTTGAGCAGTCCCTTGGCGTCGAATGGAGTGCTGGGCATCACGACGTAGATGCCGGGGAAGTGGGTCCAGAGGGCCTCTAGGCTCTGCGAGTGGTGGGCGGCGATACCGCGCCCGGCGCCCCCCTCGGTGCGGATCACCATCGGCACCACCGTCTTGCCGCCGAACATATAACGGTTCTTGGCCCCCTGGTTGGCGATCTGATCCATGGCCAGCGGGGTGAAGTCGACGTACATGATCTCGGCCACCGGTCGCATGCCCGCCATTGCCGCTCCCACAGCCGCTCCGCCTATCGTAGCCTCCGAGATGGGTGTATCGCACACCCGCTGGGGCCCGAATTCCTCGAAAAGTCCGCGTGTCGCACCGTAGGCGCCGCCGTAGAGGCCCACATCCTCACCCATGACGAACACGGACGGGTCACGGTTCATCTCCTCCCGCAGGGCCTCCTGTATGGCCTCTCTGAAGAGGATCTTCCTTGTGCCAGGCCCACCGGTGCGGCATTTCTCCCGCAGTTCCCTCTCCCGTTCATAGTCGCTGGAGGTCCATGAGGATGGTGCGTAGACGTATTTCTCCAGCCCGTCGGGGGAAGGGTAGGGGGAGTCGAGAGCGAACTCGGTGGCCTCGTCTATAGCTTCTTCCACACGTGTTTCCAATTCGTTGATCTCTTCTGAAGAGCAGATGCCGTTCTCCACAAGCCAGGCCGAATAGCTGTTGATGGGGTCGCGCGCCTTCCACTGTGCCTCCTCTTCCCTGGTGCGGTACTGGCGGGGGTCGGAACGGGAATGGCCGTACCAGCGATAGGTCCGGCATTCCAGCAGTGAGGGGCCCTGGCCCCCACGGGCCCGCTCGACGGCACGGCCCACCGCCTCGCGCACGGTTAGTACATCCATGCCGTCCACCACCTCACCGGGCAAGCCGTAGGCGGAAGCGCGGTGCGCGATCTCGGGAATCGAGGCGGCCTTGCCGATAGGAACAGACATGCCGTACAGGTTGTTCTCGACGATGTAGACCACCGGCAGTTCCCACAGCCCGGCCAAGTTGAGCGACTCGTGGAAGTTGCCGGTGTTGGCCGCGCCGTCGCCGAAGAAGCAGAGGATGA
>JAGLTZ010000342.1 GCA_023135015.1 Candidatus Latescibacterota bacterium | reverse complement strand
CACCACCACAAGCGGGGCGGCGGATCGATGGCTGGCTTCATGGATGGCCCGAGCGGCGAGTTCTTTGCCGGTGCCCGATTCCCCCTGGATCAGAACCGTTGCATCCTGACCGGCCACCTTTTCGATCAGATCCAGCGTCTGATGCATCACAGTGGATTCTCCCAGAAGGGACACTTCCTCGCCGGCGATCTTCTCCCTCAGCTGTATATTTTCCAGCTCTAGCCGCTGCCGCTCACCGATCCGCTCCACCATGATCAGCAGCTCGTCCATCTCGAACGGCTTGGTCAGGTAATCGTATGCCCCTTCCTTCATCGCTTTGACCGCCGTCTGCGCCGAAGCGTAGGCGGTCATCAGAACGATCTCGGTCCGAGGGAAGCGCTCGCGTGCCCGCTTCAGCAAATCGAGCCCGTCCATGCCTGGCATCCGCAGGTCTGTGATGACCAGATCGAAATCGCCGCTTTCCATCAGCTCGAGCGCCGACGGGCCGTCGCCGGCCGTGGTGACCGAGTAGCCGTGGTCTTCCAGCTCGCGCCTGATCAGATCCACCATGCGGGCCTCGTCATCTACCACCAGAATTCGTGCCATAACAGGATGGACTCCTCTCGATCAGGTAACGGGAGCCAGGGGCAGAACCAGCACGATGCGGCTGCCACCCCCTTCCGGGGTCTCCACCCTCACCTCCCCTCCATGTGCCTGAACGATTCCATCCACGATGTAGAGACCCAGTCCGTTTCCGTCTTCCCTGGTGCTGAAAAGAGGTTCGAATATCCGCTGCCGGATCCGATCCGGGATACCCGGGCCGGTATCCTCCACCCCCAAAAGGATGGCACTGCCTGAAGGGATGTTGGAATCGTGTCCTGTCCCGTGATCGTACAGGCGCGCAAATACCGTCATCGTCCCGGCAGTACCCATCGCTTCCACAGCATTGGTGCCCAGGTTGAGCAGCGCCTGCCGGAGCAGGTTCGGATCGCAGGAGACAAGGGGTATACCCTCATCCACCTCAACCCTCAGTTCGATACCTTCAGGAAGGTTCAACCGTTCCATCGCAGTCGCCACCGATTCCACCAGCTCGGCAGCCGCCACATCCCCGACCTGCACCTCGCCATGCCTGGTGTAGGTCAGATAGCGCTCTGTGAGATCCTGCAGGCGTCCCGTTTCCTCCTCGATGTACCTCACCATTTCAACCAGTTCGGGATCCTCGCAACGCCTGCCCCCACCCTGACTATCGACCCACTTAGCCATCCGCTCGGCAGACAGTTTGATGATCTGCGCCGGATTCCGGATCTCGTGGGCAACCTGGCTCGCCAGGCGGCCCAACGCGGTCATCCGGTCCTCCCGTTCCAGGGCGCGCTGTGCCAGCCGGATCTGGCGCTGCAGTCCGAGATAAGCGGCCACCAGCAGGAGCAGGAGCAGAGCAGCCGCCAGTGTGCCACTGACCATCACACCGCGCACCGTTGCCAGCACACCGAAAAAATCCGCGCTCGCTTCCACGACGAGGACACCGACCAGCTCTTCGTCCCCGAGCAGAGTCATTATCGGAGCGAAACCGCTCTTCAGATATAGAGAGCCGAACATGATAGTATGCGAAACGGTGACCGTCCGCTCGGTGACGGCCTCGAGTATTGCCTCTCCGTGCGTCTCGAGACGGGAGTATGGCCCACCGACGATATACAGCTCACTGGAGGAGTAGCCGACCTGATAGTCGACCGGATCCAGAAGCAGTATGGCGTCGAGATCGTTCTCCCGCTCAACCTGCCTCAGTACCTCATCGATAAGCCCCAGTGCGGTTTTGTCGAAACCGCCCCCATCGCCCAGAAGCACATCGCCCATGATGGTGTTGGAAGCCAGCAGCACACGGACCACTGATTTGAGGCGGCTTCCCAGGTTCTCGTCCAGAGCCTCCTCGATCCGGTTGTAGATCCACCAGTTGGCCAGCGCCACAAGAGCCAGCGCGCTGACAACGAAGAGGAGCGGAACCCAACCCGTCCCCCTCAGGCGTTTCGCTGACACCCGTCTCATTCTCTCTCCATCCCGGTCATCATTACTCCAACGTCACACCCCCTCGGAGCGCTTTGATCTCCTGCGGCGCGGATCCTAAGCAATTAACCTAGGTCTGTACCATATGGGACACAAGTGTGTTCAGATCGGGTACCACGCAGTGAGGTAGTGCGTGGGCCGGAGCGCGTCGTAGATCCCCGCTTCCCAGTCGATCAATGTGCCGTAACAATCAAAGGTGAGAACTTCGAACTGCGCGGGATCGATGGAGAGGATGGACCTCGTCATGCTCCTTCCTTCAGCAGCGAGCGCACCTGCTCCAGTACCGTCGTGAGCGCCGTATCCAGTGCCTCCCCCTGCGGACCCCCACCCGAGGCATGGTGCGGGGCACCCCCACCGCCACCACCCAGGATGGCGGCCGCTGAGCTCAGAAGCGTTCCCATATCGAGATCGAGTCCCTCGCCACGGGCGAAGATGAGGCGGCCGGCACCGGCCACCTCCGCCCCCAGCAGGGCAACCACATCGGAATGCTCCGTCAGGGCTGAAGCGATCGCCGGCAGCGTCTCAGGCGGAAGATCATCCACGCGGGCCAGCACCACGCGGCCGGGGCCGATCGACTCGGCGGTCTCGAGCAGCGCTTCCGTCCGCAGCGGAACAAGGGCCCTGCGTAGCTCGGTGACCTCACGCTTCAGATCCTTGTTCTGTTCCTGGAAGTCCTCGAAACGTTCGCGGAAATCGTCGGGACTGGTGGTAAGCATGTGGGATAGCTCGGTCGCCAGCCGGTCGAGAAAGGTGAGCCGGCGGCGGAGCCGCCCACCGCAGATGAAAGATATCCTGAACAGCCCGTGCACCCTGCTGCAGCCACCGGCAAGAATGTGAATCCCGCCTATCCTGGAGGTTGAAGGCACGTGCGTGCCGCCGCACGGTACGGAATCGACCCCTTCGATTTCTATAAGACGGACCTCCTCCACTCCCTCCGGCGGTGGCTTTCTCGCCGCCTTTACCGCCCGGTCATCCCTGTCCACGAATCGAGAGATCACGGCCACATCTGCATCTATAAGGACGTTCGCACGGGTCTGAGCCAGGGAGAGATCCCCTGAATCGAGTTCCCTCGAAAGATCTATTGTCGACTCCTCCAGCCCGAGATGGAAACCCCGGGTCACCGCCTCGAAATCATCCAACACAACCCGGCTGAGCAGGTGCTGGCCTGAGTGCTGCTGCATGATGTCCCACCGTCGCCCCCAGTCGATGATTCCATCCACCTCAACGCCCACTTCCAGCGGACGGTCGGCATGGTGGATGATAACCCCATCCTCCTCCTGAACATCGAATATCTCGGCATCGGCCAGCCGTCCTTCATCCGCCGGTTG
>JAGLTZ010000341.1 GCA_023135015.1 Candidatus Latescibacterota bacterium | reverse complement strand
GGAAGGCCAGCGGTCTGACACCCTCCTTCTTCGGAGGCGTGTGCGGCAGGCTGAAGGCCTGGAGCCCCATAATGACCGAGAAAACACCAGCCAGCAAGAGCGTGTCCCCCCTCATCAAGATACCCTCTCCCAGGGACCTCCAGCCCGTAAGCAGCCAGTTCGCCGCGATCCAGCCGATCGTCCCCCACACGCGGATCCCGCCGAACTCCTTCTCGGAGTCCTCCAGATTGATCATTGCGATCGAGTTTGTGATAGCGAGCGTGGGGGCGTACAGCAGGCAGTAGATGAACATCAGCACCAGCAAGGCAGGGAAGGATGTTATCTGCGACATTACAAGGAGGAGTATCCCGCCGGTGAGTTGCAGGTAGGCGATCACTTTCTCCGACGGTAGCCATCTGTCGGCGATCTGGCCTCCGAGGAGGGGTGCAACGATCGTCGCCAGGGGCAGTGCTGCAAATATGAAGCCGACCTGCACACCATCGAAGCCGAGATCGCCGAACAGGTACGACGAGAGCACCGGGGCCCAGGCACCCCAGATGGCGTACTGCAGGAACATCATGATACTTAAGCGGGTTTTCGCACTCACCGTGCTCTCCTCTCGTCTGTCTGCTGCCTGCCAATCACCTCCCCACAGCCTCAGAACCCCCGCTACACAATCTTCCTCCTCACCGGGTCCCACTCCACCCTGCGCCCTTCAAGGTAGGACCTTGTGGCCATATGGCAGGTGATGGCCTCCTCGAATCCACGGTCTATGTTGCAGCTGGTCTCGCCCCCATTGCGGATCACATCCAGCCACTCGGCTATGTGCAGGTGATTAGTCGGGAACCTCCGGCCGCCCCGATAGGTGTACATCAGTCCCCTGGTCAGGAAGTACTGGTCTGAGGCGGAAGTGATCGCATCGATCCTCTCCTGACCCGGCTGATAGGAAAAGAGTGGCAGCGAAGTGTCTATAATCCTTTGCTGTATCCTCTGCCTGTAGCGGGTCGATCCACTGTCTGCGGTCACAGTCAGAGTATTTCCGACTTCCATGGAGGCATCGTGCCCCATGAATACCAGCCCTCGATGCCGGGCGTTCGACAGTGTCGCGCTGTAAACCAGTGTCATATTCCTGTCGGGGTACTCGCATGCCACATTGAAGATATCGGGCACATCGCGCATCTCAACTACCGGGAACTCCTCCTTGTCGTGATGCGCGAAGAACTTGTCGTTGTCGTAGAAGTAAATACCGCCTGAGGCCACAACTGATTTGGGAATACCCATCTTCAGGATCTGGTTGACGGAGTCGTACTCGTGAGAGAAGAGGTCACCTGAGAGGCCGGTTCCGTAATCGAACCAGCACCGCCAGCGGAAGAAACGCTCGGCGCTGAAAGGCACCTTGTGCGGTGCAGCTTCCTGAAAGAGTTCCCAATCAATCGTATCCGGATTCCCCTCTTCGTGTATGCCATAAACCCAGGCTCCACCGGGTGAATTCCTGTTCGTGGTCGTCTCCACCAGGTTGACCGGTCCAAGGATTCCCCCTTCGACGATCTCTCTCGCCTTCTCATGAGCTTCGATCTGGCGATTCTGATGACCCAGCTGGAAGGGCATGCCCGTTTCTTTCACGGCACTGTAGATATCCTGGGCTTCCTGCTCGGTTCTGGTCATGCACTTTTCGAGGTAAACAGGCTTGCCGGCACGGACGGCGTCTATTGTCATACGGGAATGCCAGTGGTCGGGAGTTGCGATGATTACGGCATCCACATCACTGGCATCCAGAAGATCCCGGTAGTGATGATAGTGTACCGCGCCTTTCAGAGTGATTCCTTCACCGCCGGGACGGGTGTTGTTCCTCGCCGCCGACAACGCCCTCTCAGCCCGCACGTCGAAAAGATCGCATACGGCTGTTATCTCGAGGTTCAGATCCGTCTGGGCGAGGAAGTCCCTGAGGGCTGTATGTCCGCGATCTTCAAGTAGAGCTTCGCTCCAGCTGTCGGTTACCTCGGAGGTCGCGAAACCGGCGCACCTGGTGAGCCACTCCCCCTC
>JAGLTZ010000340.1 GCA_023135015.1 Candidatus Latescibacterota bacterium | reverse complement strand
GAATTTCTCAAAGAAGGTTCTGCCGTTGAAGATTTTGCCAGCCCCGACAGAATAATCATCGGCACAACAAACCCGGCCGTGCGCGAAATCTTCAAACAGCTCTACAGCCCGTTTATGCGAAGAAGCAACCGCATTGTTTTTATGGACCCCGCCTCGGCCGAGATGACAAAGTACGCAGCAAACACAATGCTTGCGGTCCGCATCTCCTTCATTAACCAGATTGCCGCCTTATGCGAGGCAACGGGTGCGAATGTAGATTTAGTGAGAAGAGGAATCGGTTCCGATCCTCGAATCGGCCCGTCCTTCCTTTATGCCGGCGGTGGCTATGGTGGGTCATGCCTCCCAAAGGATGTACGTGCACTGGTGAGTACTGGTGCTGAAAATAATATCGATATGAGTATTCCCCGCTCGGCGCAGGAGTGGAATGATTATCAGAAAGAGGTCGTGTTAAACAAGCTAACCGACGAGTTGGGTGATGATCTTTCAGGATATCGGGTTGCTGTATGGGGTCTTTCGTTCAAAGCTGAGACAGATGATATAAGGGAGGCATCCAGCCTGCTAATAATTCCCAAGTTGATAGATTGTGGTGCTACTGTTATCGCACACGATCCGAAAGCAATGGAATCA
This sequence comes from Candidatus Latescibacterota bacterium, assembly GCA_023135015.1. Classification (GTDB taxonomy): domain Bacteria; phylum Blakebacterota; class Blakebacteria; order Blakebacterales; family Blakebacteraceae; genus JAGLTZ01. The sequence goes on along the minus strand of JAGLTZ010000340.1, from coordinate 1,261 downwards.
GCTCGCAACGAATTACCTTCTGAAGTCGAATACGTACCGGACGAATATTCTGCCTGCGAGGGAGCGGACGCGCTGTTGATACTCACTGAATGGCTTCAGTACCGGCGCCCTGATTTTGGCAGGATTAAGAACATATTGAAACGCCCACTTGTTGTGGATGGGCGGAACCTCTTTACACCGAAGAAGATGAAAGAACTGGGGTTCACATACCTCAGCATCGGCCGGCAGGACGTACGATGAGGGTTTTGATAACAGGTGTCGCCGGTTTCCTGGGCTCACATCTGGCCGACCGCTTTCTGAGCGAAGGTCATGAAGTGCTGGGTATGGATAACTTCCTAACCGGCACAGCGGAGAACATCGGCCACCTTATGGGAAATGAGCAATTCAATTTCATCCGTCACGATGTGACTGAATTCATATACGTGCAGGGTGCGCTTGATGGCGTGCTCCACCTGGCCTCTCCGGCCAGCCCGATCGACTACCTCAAGCTTCCGATCCAGACCCTGAAGGTAGGCTCATTAGGTACGCACAAGGCGCTGGGCCTTTCTCTGGAGAAGAATGCCCGGTTTCTTCTGGCTTCCACTTCTGAGGTATATGGAGACCCTCAGGTACATCCCCAGAAGGAAGACTACTGGGGTCATGTTAACCCAACCGGGCCACGCGGTGTCTATGACGAGGCCAAGCGCTTCGCCGAGGCATTGACCATGGCCTATCATCGCTACCACGGTCTCGATGTTCGCATCGCTCGTATCTTCAACACCTACGGCCCGCGGATGCGGCTGGATGACGGTCGGGTAGTCTCGAATTTCCTGGTTCAGGCGATTCAGGGAAAGCAGCTGACTATTTACGGGGACGGAACCCAGACCCGATCCTTCTGCTACATAGACGACATGCTGGATGGACTGTACCAGCTGTTCATGTCCAATAGAACTGATCCAATAAACTTGGGCAATCCCGCCGAATTCTCGATCCTCGAACTGATTGATATTTTACAGCGTGTTGTAGGGCATGACCTGGATGTCACACACGAGTCACTGCCGGAGGACGATCCACAGGTCCGCCAACCCGACATTACAGCCGCAAAGGAAGTGTTGGATTGGGAACCTGAAATTACTCTGGAAGAAGGACTCCGCCGAAGCCTTCCCTACTTCCAGGAGCGCCTTGGCATAAGTAGTTGAGAAAAACCCTGCCGGGAACTGACCCAGCAGGGTTTTTCACTTAATACTGGTGGAGGCGGCGGGAATCGAACCCGCGTCCGGAA
>JAGLTZ010000034.1 GCA_023135015.1 Candidatus Latescibacterota bacterium | reverse complement strand
CCTGTCCAGTATGGGCCGAAGAACATCTGGATCATGGAGATGACCTCGGGTCAGTACCAAACCGAGCCCCTGATCATCGGACCGTTTGACGATTCACACCCTACATGGGGACCTGATGACGAGCTGCTGGCTTTCGTCTCATTCCGATCCGGGGTCAGAAACCTTTACGTCAAGGAGATGGAGAGCGGCGAGATACGCCCGCTGACAAACATCCTTAGCGGTGTGGAATCCGCACACTGGTCGACCACGTCAAACGCCATCACCTTCAGCGCGTTCAACCAGGCCGGATTTGATGTCTTCCTCCTCAAGGATCCGCTGAACAACCGCGTGCCCGAAACGATTGCCTCCACCAGGCTGGTCGAGTGGATGGAGGAGGAGAGGCTGGCGGCCGCCGCCCGTCCTGCAGGCTTCACCACAATAGATTCCCTCGGATTCCTGGGGGACCTCTCCAAGCTACGGTTCCGTCCGATCCGCACAGGCTTCGGCGAGGAATATGAGAGAGTGGTCGGCATTCGCGGCGAAGACGTGCGCCTGACACGTGAACTGGGTGCTGGTGTCTCGGCCAGCGAGAAGGAACCGTACCGAATCAGGATGGCCCCCGATCTGTTTCTGGCCAACGCGGGATACCACAGCTTCTGGGGGCTCGCCGGTTCCTCTTATCTCGAGATGAGTGACATCCTCGGAAACCATCACCTGTCAATCATGACCAGCCTGTGGTCAACGCTGGACAATTCCAACTACCAGGTCACCTACACATTCCTAGGACGCAGGTGGAATTTAGGGGCGAGCTTTTTCTACTACAATTATTTCTATATGCCTCAGCGGCAAAGCCGGGCGCTATATGCTGACCGGACGTGGGGGGGGATAGCAGTCATCTCTTATCCATTCAGCCGGTTCCAGCGGGTCGATCTAGAAATGTTCACCATGGGAATATTCAGAAAAGTCTACCTCACAGGTCCTGCGGAGCGCTCGTACCGCCAGGTGTTCATGCCCAAGCTCAGTCTGATAGGGGATAACGCTCTGCCGGGTATCACCGGCTATATAAACGGCCATCGGTACGCATTGAGCCTCTCGCACAGTCCACCCTGGCTTCAGAAGTCGCTGTCATTTACAAGCGTGACGGCCGACTACCGCTCATATGTCAGGCTCGGCAGGCAGAATACCCTGGTTTTCCGTGTTGCAGGGGGCGGCAGCGGTGGAAGGGAGCCTCAGCGATTCTTTATCGGAGGTAACGGTTTCTGGTGGGGGCCCCGCACCGCTTCGAGCGAGCTGTTTGAAATCGACAACCTCTACTTCGCTACATACCAGTCGCCACTTCGCGGGTACGATTTCTACGAGTTCTCGGGTAGCCGGTTCTTACTTTCGAATCTGGAAGTGCGATTCCCGTTTATTCGTCTCATCTCTTTTGGCTGGCCGCTTTCCATCTCCCTCGGCAACATTCAGGGAGCGCTGTTCTGTGACACGGGGATGGCCTGGGATGGATGGAACCCCCATCCGTTCGAGACCTCGGGGGGATTCCCCGTCTTCAGGGACATCAAAAGCGGTGTGGGGGTGGGAGCCCGCATGAACCTGGGAATTTTTATTATTAGGCTCGATGTTGCCTGGAGGAATACCTTAAGACGGATAGTGGGCTCACCCCGCTGGCACATCGCTCTCGGACCGGAGTTCTAAATGGGAGCTGCGACGGTTATTAAATGCGCCGGGAAACACGCCGGCATCCTGCTTGCCGCGGTGATAGTGTTCATCGCCGGGGATATAAGCAGAGCTGACGCACAGGGTGGTATCCCACCGATCCAGGGTGGAAGAGTCTGGCTGGGTCCACCGACCCAACGGCCTCCCGTTGTACCCGATCTTGTGGACGCCACCCCATTGCTGGAAGAAGCACATCGCAGGCTGGCGGCATTGATGAGGCGGAGGGGAATGAGCGTCTCCCGCCGTGCTCCCGGGCAGGGTGACACATACTCGGTGGGTGACAGGGAGAAGTTCTGGGCGATAGATTTCGATAAGGGAGTGGGTTTCCCGTACACGCAGTACGAGGTGGAGGCGGAATGCAGAGTCGTTGGTGAATACGCCTACTATTTCGTGGAAGTGGAAGAGCTCACGACGGTCAAGGACGAGCATATCCAGGAACTCGTAACGGCCTTCGAGGACAGCACGTCGAGAAGCCCAAGGGACTCGTCGAAGGGTATCTATGAGCACGTAACTGAGGTCTTCGGTGACGTCCCGGACGTCGACGGCGATCCTAAGATCGTGATCCTCCTGACGTCAATTCCGCAGGCTGCTTATGCCGCATCCGGGACTTCTTTCTTTGCCGGTTACTTCTACGGAGTGAATCAGTCGCTCGATGATCCTGTGGATTTTGGGGGAGGGGTGAAACAGCGCTCCAACAAGACCGAAATGCTCTACGTGAACTCGAAGTATGTCGCCTTCGAAGATCCCGATCCCGCGGTCCAGGAGGAAGGCCGCGCTTTCGTCAAGAGCACTGTCGCGCACGAGTTCCAGCATCTGATCCATTACGGAAACGACGAGCTTGAGATAGTAGCGATAAATGAAGGCCTGTCCGAATACGCGTCATTTATCTGCGGCTACGGCCTTCGGTACATCGCGAATTATGTCAGCAGGCCCAACGTGGACATGTTCAGCTGGCGGAAATACGGTGACACCCTTGACGACTACTCCCGGATGGCGCTCTGGACTTATTATCTGGGGAACCGCCTGGGCGATGATTTCATCCGGGCGTTCGCCACCGATCCGATGTCGGGATTGGCGGGTCTGAATTCTGCGCTGGCGGGATTCGGTTCCCTCAGCTTCGATGAAATCTTCAACGATTTCCTTACCGCCCTCTACCTGGAGGGCAGGGTTGAGGGGGACAGCCGTTTCGATACCGGTTCGCTCATACCCTGGGTTGAGCCGCAGGTACACGAAAATCTCCATCCTTCTTTACAGCGTGTGACCCTTGAGCCGTATGGAGCCGTGGTGCTGCGTTACTGGAATGGCAGTGACATGACCATAGAGCTGCCGGAGGGGCTCCCGTCCGGGATATCGGCACGTGTGGCCCTGAAGGGGGACGGGCTCTTCCAGGTAAGCGATCTTACCGCATCGGGGACGGTGGTGGCCGGTCTTGGAACGACCTATCGAGAGGCGGGTGTAATCCTCACGAATGGAAGCGGCAGCCGTTCGCAGACATTCAGGGTCACGGCCTCTGCAACCCAGGGTGATTCCGGGATGGTCAAGTATGAGAATGGCCGTCCGTTTCTGCGAATTGTAATGCCTGAAACATGGTATATCGCCGTGCGGATCACACCGGAAGTCACACCCGCAAAGATCACCGGGGTCTGGGTGTTCTTCTATGGAAGTTCTCCTGCTTCTATTGCAGTCCGCACGATGACTGCAAACCCGAGCCTGCCCGGGACGTGGATAGTGAATGAGATCCCGATATTCAGTGCCACTGTGACACCCGGATTCCATCGCGAAGGATGGCTGTATGTCCCTATTCCGGATATCGGTACATATACTGCGCCAGGTGTCGAATATCTGGTTTCGATGAGTGTGTGGTCCAACATAATGGCTTATTCCGACCTTACACGTGACACGGGCAGATCTTTTCTGAATCGCATGGAGGGTCTAGGATGGGAACCTCTCAGCAATTTCGGCATCGGGGATCCTCCGACGGCCCTTGACGGTGGTTGGATGTTCAGGGCTGAGTTCACTTATCAGGACACCACAGCCCCCGCCATTTCGCTGGCCATGCTGCAGCACCCGCTCTTTCCCGCACAGGCGGATGTATATGTCATGGGGAACGAACCGCTTCATCCGGGCGCCAGCAGCGGCACCCTGACTGAGGGCAGCGGAAGTCCCATCGAACTGATTTTCGAGCGGACACTGGGTGCCTTCAGCCTAGTGGACCCCACACCCGTTCTGCTCGACGCCGGGCAGATTGCCCTCAGCGTCGAGGCCTTCGACCGCTACGGAGGCCTGAGTGCCACGGCATCCCTGCCTGTATCGATTACCCGGTTCGGGACGGGGGAGCCTGCTTCACTGATGGTTGTTGACGATGGGGGGGTCGTTGTTGTCGATATCCCCCCGGGCGGACACAGCGGGACGACGCTTGTGATGATTCCATACGATGCAGCGCCGGCCGGCTTGTCCGGTGGCCCGGAAGGTGCGACTTCTGTTCTGGGTGCGCCGGTTGTATCGCTGGGACCGGCGGGTTGGAATGGTCCATCGCAGGGTTCCCGACTCCATATTCCGGTACGCGGTCGGGCGGGACCGGGCGAGGAGTTCCGTTTTGAGCGCTGGAATGGGGAAGAATGGAACCCGGTACCCGGAGGAGCATCGATCGGGGGTGGAGAGGCGGTCGGTCGCATCCCCGGCGGAGGCTGGTACCGCCTTGCCCGCGGTTCGGCGCCGTCTGTGCCGGGTACCTCCGATTCGATCGAACTGCTGGGCAATGCGCCCAACCCGTTCAATCCTCAGACCGTGATACGTTTCCGAATATCACAATGGGCCGCCGGCAAAAGGGTCAGGCTCACCGTCATCAATGTCAGGGGCCAGCTGGTAAAGACGTTGATAGACCGTCCGATGGGGTCGGGAGAGCAACGCGTGAGCTGGTACGGTAATGATGATTCGGGACAGCCTGT
>JAGLTZ010000339.1 GCA_023135015.1 Candidatus Latescibacterota bacterium | reverse complement strand
GCCGCCCGTGGTTCACGGCGGTGATCATCCTGACTCTGGCGGTGGGAATCGGTGTGAACACAGCCATGTTCAGCACCCTCAGTACCGTCATGTTCAGGCAGTTCCCCTATGAAGAGCCCGAACAGATCGTGATGGGACGCTCCACCTTCAGCGGGAACATCGGACCCAACGTTTCCGGCTACGATCTGTACGATTACCGGGAGCAGAACCAAACATTCTCCTTCCTCGCAGCGATCACCAGTCTCACACGCCGCCATACAGTTCTCGGGGCAGAGGAACCGGACCGGGTCGAAGGATGCTGGGTCACCTGGGACATTTTCAAGACTCTAGGAGTGGACCCGCAGATCGGTCGGCACTTCGCACCGGAAGAAGGTCAGCCGGGCGGACCGGTCAATGTGGTCATCATCAGCCACGACTACTGGCAATCCCGCTTCAGTGGAGACACCTCGGCAATCGGCAGCTCCCTGCTGATCGATGGCAACCCTTTCACGGTAGTGGGTGTGATGCCGCCCGGTTTCTGGTTCCTTTACGACGTGGACATCTGGCGCACGACCTATCTCGATGGTCCCTGGGCGGGAGGTCGGAGGTGGCATAATTTCCAGGTGGTGGGGCGGTTTAATCCTGACGTCTCGATCGATCAGGCCCAGGCGGATATCGACCTGATCTGCGAGCGGCTGGCCCAGGAGTATCCCGAGACTAATGAGAACAAGGGGCTGCTCCTGACCAACCTGAACGAGTACATCACCGAGGGCTGGCAGACACGTATCTTCCTGTTGACGGCCGCCCTGGGCCTGGTCCTGCTGATCGCCTGCGGGAATGTGGCAAGCCTGCTGCTGGCTCGCGGGACCACCCGCCTGAATGAGATGGCCGTGAGGTCCGCGATCGGCGCCTCGCGCGGCCGGCTCATTAACCAGTTGCTGACCGAGAGCATAATGTCTTCAGTCTTTGCGGGTGTGCTGGGGATACTCCTGGCGCTCTCGCTCCAGGGTCTGATGCTCCGTATCATGCCGCTGCACGACCTGGGGATCACGCAGTTATCGATCGATTCACGTGTTCTTCTCTTCGCCATCATACTATCCCTGGCCACCGGCTTGATCTTCGGCATCATACCTGCTTTCCGGGGCACTCCGCGGAGCCTGGTCGAGCATCTGAAGTCCGGGACGCGGAGCACAGAGGCGGTCAGCAGTACCCGGCTCCGGAATGGACTTGTTGCCATCCAGGTGGCACTCTCGGTCCTCCTGCTCGTTGGGGCCGGGCTGCTTATCAGGAGCTATTCGAAGCTGAATGCGGTGGATCCTGGCTTCAACGAGAAGAACCTGCTTACAGCTGAGCTGCAGTTGCCGGTGAGCGACTATGCCGATCCGGCACAACGCATCCAGTTCTTCGACCGGTTGATCAGAGATATGCGGACCATGCCTGGGATCGAGTCGGCCGGGCTCATCGACCGCCTCCCGCTCCGCGATTCCGGGGGCGACATCTACGTATGGGATGCGGATCAGCCCCCGGTCGATCCCAGCCAATGGCAGACGGCCTATGTCCGCCTTGTCTTCCCGGGTTACTTCGATGCGATGGAGATCCCGGTTGTCGCAGGGCGAGGAATCGAGCCCACTGACACGCCCGGGTCCAACATGATTATCGTCATCAACCAGGCCATGGCAGAGACACTCTTCCCCGAAGAGAACACGATCGGGAAACGGGTAGCCGTCGATTTTGGCGAGACCATGGTTTTCGAGGTCATCGGAGTAGTAGGGAACACGAGGATCTCCCACGTATCGAGCACTCCTTACCGGTCGATGTACTTCCCCTACAGTTACATGCCGGATACTAATATGAAGATCGCAGTCCGTGCCGATGGTAATCCGCTCGCGCTGGCAAGCCCCCTGCGTGACCTCCTGGCCAGGCACGACCGCAATATCCCGCTGGCCGAGCCGATGTCCATGGAGCAGATCATCTCCGACTCCCTCGGTGCCATGAGGATCATAACGTCTCTCCTGGCGGTATTCTCGATC
>JAGLTZ010000338.1 GCA_023135015.1 Candidatus Latescibacterota bacterium | reverse complement strand
CGGTCCGCCCTGGGTGCCCGGGAAGACAGATCTGTTTATCGCCTTTGCATGCTCCTCGGGAAAGAGTATCAGGCCGGCGCGGGGACCTCGCAGGGTCTTGTGTGTCGTGGTGGTGACCACATCGCTGTGCGGCACAGGCGAGGGGTGGTGACCCGTTGCAACCAGTCCGGCGAAGTGGGCCATATCCACAACGAGAATAGCCCCGACATCATCGGCGACCTTTCTCATCAGCTCGAAATCCCAGAAACGGGGATAGGCGCTGGCCCCACCAACAATCAACTTCGGCTTCGCCTGGTGTGCCAGTTGTTCAAAGGCATCCCAGTCGATCATCTCCGTCTCTTCCGACACCCCGTACTGCACAACGTTGTAGAGGATACCAGAGAAGTTCACCGGGTGCCCGTGTGTCAGATGGCCCCCGTGCGTGAGGTTCAGCCCCATAAGGGTGTCGCCAGGGTCCATGAAGGCGGCATAGACGGCCATATTGGCCTGAGCTCCCGAGTGGGGCTGAACGTTAGCGCCGTCACAGGAGAACAGCAAACAGGCCCGCTCGATCGCCGCCTCCTCTGCCCTGTCCACAAATTCGCATCCCCCGTAGTAGCGCTTGCCCGGGAGACCTTCCGCGTACTTGTTGGTGAGCACCGACCCCATCGTCTCCAGCACCGCCGGGCTGACGAAGTTCTCGGATGCAATCATCTCCAGCTGGGAACGTTGGCGTTCCTCTTCATCCCTGAGCACTCGGTATATATCGGGATCGATTCGCTTGAGGGCTTCGGCCGCCCTGAGGGCAGTTGGTTCGGAGAGTGCCATTATTCCTCCGTATGGAGCACCACCCGGGGGGCGGTGGTCAGGTGGGTGATGATGCTTCTACTATCGGGGTGGTGGTGGGCGACGCTCGCGGGCCCTCTGCATGAAGATCTCGGCCTGGGTCCTCCGATACGGCTCGAGCTTGGCTGCTTCCTGTTCGGCGAACTGCAGCAGAACAACAGCGAGATCGCCGAGTTCGAGAGCTCGACGATACTTCTCGATAGCGGTTTCCAGGATGATCTTGGCTTCATAGGGTACGGTCCCGTCCTCATTCGAGGCTGCGAAGCCTTTGGCCTGCAAGATATCTCCCCATGTGATATAGGCATACGCGTCATCGGGCTGTTCATCCAGTGCTTTTTTTACCCACGATTCAGCTTCGTCGTATTCACTCCGGTCCGACAGGACCTGGGCCAGCTCACTGTACACCCGAATCTCGCCGGGAGCCAATTCAAGTGACCTCTGCAGCGCGACAACCGCGCTGTCGAGCCGCCCGCACTTTCGTAGAGAGCGGCCCAGCCGCCGCCAGGCAATCGGGTCTTCGGGAAGGACTCCGGTAAGCAGCTCGTAAACCCTGGCGGCATCGCATGGACGGCTCAGGTTCTCGGAGTAGAGTCTTCCAAGCAGCTCGAGGTTTAAGGTGTTGCCCGGGTTGTTCTCGATAGCGGCTTCCAGCGCATCTACCTGCGCTTCGACATCCCCTTTGCGGCCGTAGATATCCGCGATCTGTCTGTGCACGCCTTCATCAGCGGGGAATCGCTCTACCATTCCCTGCAGCAGCTGTAGCATCCCCTCCTCGTCGCCCCGCTGCCTGTACAGGGCGAGCATATACTCCAGATACTCGCTGTTGGTGGGATTCAGCTCAACGATACGTTCATATGTCTGCAGGTGAAGGTCTGCCTCGCCCAGTTCGTTGTAGGCATAGGCCAGCGCCTGAAGGGCCTCGGTCTCCTCGGGAGCCTGCTCCAGAAGCGCCTGGTACGCGTCCCTGGCGTGAATCCACATCTTGGTCTGTACGTAGCAGGTGGCGAGCAGGTACCAGACGTCGATATTGGTGCTGTCCAGCTGTGTATATCGTTTCAGAGCCGGGATGGCGTTGTCGTACTCCTGAATCTGATAGTACTGATAGCCGGTGCTGTAGAGACGGTTCAGCTGCCGCTGCTGGGTCAGGTCGATGATTCTGCCGGTATCCTGCCGGGCCTGAATAAAGCCAGCGGCAGGGGCGGCGCTTACATCAATCGGCCACAATAGCGGCGCGGCAGACAGCGCTAGAGTGATAACAAACCGTATATGAATCTTTCTTTTCATCTCACTTAGTAGGACGTTCGCAGGATAAAAGCGTTCACTCCTCTGAAGGACGGTTCCTGAACCAAACATCCCTCTGGGGGAAGGGGATCTCTATGCCATCCTCCCTGAAGGCCCCCCAGATCCCCATCCTGATTTCTTCTGCAGTGATCCACTGCTCCTTGTAATCCGCCGTACGTGACACAAGCCGCATGTTCAGCGACGAATCGCCAAAATCAATGAAATACACTCTCGGCTCCGGATCCTCCAGGATCTTGGGGTGCTCCTTCGCCACTCCGAGCACAATCTTCTTGACCTCCTCCAGGTCGGTTCCGTACGCGACCCCGAAATCCACCATCACTCTTATCTTCGGATCGGGATAGCTGAGGTTCGTGACCTTCTCTTTCACGATCTGCGCATTCGGCACGACCATTATCGTGTTCTCGAAAGTCAGGATCTTCGTGCTCCTCAGACCTATCTCTACCACGTCCCCCTTGGTAGCGTTCTCCAGGAGGATCCGGTCTCCGACCCTGAAAGGACGGTCCACGAAGAGCACGAAACCGGCGATCATGTTGGAAAGGGTCTCCTGGGCGGCCAGTGCTATAGCCAGGGAACCTGCACCAAGCGTGACCACCAGGGAGCTCACGCTTATGCCGAAATGGTCGAAGACGATGATGGCAGCGACGACCCAGGCGATTATCTGGAATATCCTCTTGATGAGGGGGATTATTTCGTCGTCAACCCGACTCTCGGTCTTTACTGCGATGCGGTTGATATACCAGTCGGCTGCTGCGTTGAAGGTGCGTGTTGCAAGTGTGACAATCACCATTGCCAGAACGACGTAGAAGAATCCGTCGATGGCACTGTCCCAATTCTGGCTAATCACATCCGCTTCACCGGTGAAGAGGCCGAATGCACCCACATGCAGGCTCTGCAGGGCCCACTTGAGACCCAGTACCCATATCCACACAACGACCGGTCCCCTGACCGCCTTCAGAACCCTGTCATCCAGCTCGGTGCGTGTGCGTCTTGTGACCCTTTTTTCGACTGCAGAAAAGATGATACGCACCAGACGGCTCACCAGCCACGCAACCACGAATATCAGCACGGCGTTGACCATGTCGTTCAACACCGGCTGGGACGGGAAGAGATTCAGATCCACTGTCACTGATCGCACTCCTTCTGGAAATTCATATGGCGGTTAATCGTCAAAAGAGACGCAGGAAATCGTTGACCGTCACGTAGAGCATCACCAGGATGATGAAGGCCATCCCCACCTGAGTCGCCACCAGCCTCACCTTTACAGAAAGCGGCCTGCCGCGTATGGCCTCGGCCCCGAGAAAGACAAGGTGACCCCCATCCAGGACCGGTATCGGCAGAAGGTTCAGAACACCAAGATTGACGCTGACGAAAGCCACGAACAGGAGCAGGCTCAGCAGACCGCTTTTGGCCGATCTTGTCGCCATTGCGACGATCGTCACGGGTCCACCCATCGTCTTCTTCATGGAGAGCTGTCCCGAGATCAGTCTTGCCAGGATATCCACCACCAACGTCCCGGTTTCCCACGTATCCGACGCAGCCATGACCGCCGCCCGGGGCAGACTCAGTCTGATATGCTCAAAAGGAAGATCCGTCGGATCGCTGGAAATACCCAGCCGTCCGATAACATGGCCCGCCGAGTCATCCATTACCGGCTCCGGCGTCACTCTGGTGACCATGAGCTCGCCATCGCGCAGGTAGTGCAGCTCGGCAGTGACACCGGGGGAGCCGCGTACGGCCTCGGAGAGATCGAGCCAGTTCGCGACCTCCTTCTCCCCGAACCGTACGATCCGGTCACCCGCCTCGAGTCCGGCCGCCGCTGCTGTACCTGTATCTGAAACGGCACTCAATCTGGCCCCTGTAACCGGCGCCATCCCGTAACCCTTTTCAGCACCGGCCCTTAGCCCGCCGTCTTCCTCGAGCAAGCTCGGAAGGTTCAGGTCGAGGAGCTGCCCGCCGCGATCAACACTGACGGCATGGTCAACACCTATACCCATCTGGACCCTGCCGATAACCGACGCCCAGTCGTCGACGGAATCTCCATCCACCGCCACTATCCTGTCACCGGCCGTGAATCCTGCTTCCTCTGCAAAACTGCCCGGCCCGACTGCGCCGACGGTGGTCGTGGCAATAATGTGGATACCGGCGATCGAGTAGCCTCCGAAATATATGGCCAGGGCAAGCAGGATGTTCATGGCAGGTCCGGCGGTGATTATGGCAAGACGCCTGGGCACGCTGGCATACATATAGTCACCAGGTTCCCATTCCCCCTCCTCCAACTTCCCTTCCGGTAGTTCCTCCGGCTCCTCACCTGCCATCTTCACATAGCCGCCGAAGGGGAAGATACCGATCGCGTATTCGGTCCCCCCTCTTTCGAAACTTATGATACTGCGGCCGAAACCGAGGCTGAACTTCAGGACCCGCACTCCAACCGCCTTCGCCACCAGGAAGTGGCCCAGTTCGTGCACGAAGATAAGAAGTCCAAGTGCCAGTATTAGTGGCAGGATTACCGTCACTGTTGCGATCTCCCCGATATGCCGGTTTTCATCTCTTCCGCCCTGCGGGCAGCCCAGGCGCCCGCAGCAATAAGTTCCTCCAGGTCCGGTTCGTCTACTACCTTGTGCTCCTCCATAACGTGTCCGATTGCTTCTGTGATGCCGGGAAAGGAGAGCTCCCCGGCCAGGAAGGCCGAAACCGCGACCTCATTGGCAGCATTCAGCACCGCCGGCAGTGTCCCGCCTGTTTCAACAGCCCGCCGGCACAGGCCGAGCGCGGGGAATCTCTCTTCATCCGGCGGCTCGAACCGGAGGGCGCCCAGCTCCTCGATCCCGAGTCTCTCGCCTACAACCATCTTCTTCCTCTGCGGATAGGTCAGCGCATACTGGATAGGCAACCGCATATCGGGTACGGAGAAATGGGCCAGTATGTTGCCGTCAATAAATTCCACCAGACTATGCACGATGCTCTGAGGGTGAATGACAACACCTATCTTCTCCACAGGCAGCCCGAAGAGCCAGTGCGCCTCTATGACCTCCAGCCCTTTGTTCATGAGCGTTGCCGAGTCTATCGTGATCTTCTTTCCCATATTCCAGGTAGGGTGTCGAAGGGCTTGCTGAGGCGTTATCGAAGGGAATTCCTCCACAGGGGTCTTCCTGAAAGGCCCTCCTGATGCGGTCAGGATCAGCCGCTCCACCTCCTCGTCCGGATGATCACCCAGAGCCTGGAACAGCGCACTGTGCTCGCTATCCACCGGCATCAGTCGCGGCCATCTGCTCGAGTCCGGGTCGCGGGCCAGCTCCGTCACCAGGTTCCCGCCGATCACCAGAGCCTCCTTGTTGGCCAGGGCGACCCTCTTGCCCGCCTCCAGCGCACGCACCGTGGGAACCAGTCCGGCACCGCCCACCAGAGCGTTAACGATCACCTCGGCCTCTTCGTGGATAGCGGCGCGGTTGATGCCCTCCTCCCCGCCAAGAAGCTCAACGCCACCATCGTATCCTTCCAATTCCCGCCTCAGTTCCGGGAGCCGGGAAGCATCGGCTACGACCGCCAGCGCCGGTCGCCAACGCCTGACCTGGGCGGCGAGCTCCTTTACCGACCGGTTTGATGTAAGTGCGGCGACAAACACCTCATCTCCGTTGGCGGCGAGCCCCTCCAGAACCTCGAGCGCACTTCCCCCTATGGAGCCTGTGGAGCCGAGAATCGATACGTGATAGTGATCCATGGCAGCTCTATTCGTTCCAGTAACAGATCGTGCTATGTTCCCATCCGGAGTCCGTTCTGTGGACCGCGAGTCCGGCTGTTGCCGGCGAGCAATCTCCGGATGGGAACTGACGCGTTTCCAGAATGGAAACGAGCAATTTTGCGCAAGGTCAAGGAAATTAACGGATTGCGCGGAGACGTACATGTGTACGTCGCACAAGAAATCCGTCAGATTGCTCACCAGACTTCGTTTGGTTCGCGATCTAAAGAACAGATTG
>JAGLTZ010000337.1 GCA_023135015.1 Candidatus Latescibacterota bacterium | reverse complement strand
GACTTCCTGCGTGTAAGGCAGGCGCTCTGGACCAACTGAGCTAATCGCCCTGAAGACTGTTACTGCATTATAGGGATTGCTACTGTTCCTGCTACTGTTCCTACTGCTGCTGCTGCTGCTGCTGCTTTTGTTTTTGCTCTTGCTGCTGCTTCGGCTGCTGCTTTCCCCGGGGCTCGTTTCGTACCAGGATAGCGATAGGAATGAGCACGAAGTAGCCGGCACCCAGGAAGATCGGGGCCAGGGTCAGAGACCAGAAAGAATCATGCGGCCCAATGCTCAGAAAGATGTACCCCACGATAATTACGGCTATGGCCAGCCCAAACCATCTACGGTTTCTGGGTCCGAACGGGAACCAGCCTCTTTTCTGTTCAACCTTACGGGCCATCGGGCCTCCTGGGTATCAGTTCAATACGGACGCTCAAGGTATCTAACAGTTCAGGTAATTTCAATATTTCTATCTGGATCCGGGCGATTCCCTTCTCGGCCATCAGAAGCTCCAGAGCAGCCGCGTAGGATAGATCGAGGATCCTTCCCTCGATAAAAGGTCCCCTGTCATTGATTTTGACAATGCAGCTCCGGCCGTTCTCGACATTCCAGATTCTCGCCCGGGTTCCGAGCGGGAGGGTCCTGTGAGCAGCCGTCAGCTTGTACATGTCGTACACTTCCCCGCTGGCTGTTTTTCTTCCGTGGAAATCCTGTCCGTACCACGATGCCAACCCTCGCAGGTAATGGTCACCCCAACGTTCCGGGCCGTCGGGAACACGGCCGGAGGAAGTCGAGTACCGAGGCAGGCGATCAGGAGTATTGGGTTGTGTGGATGATCCAGACGGAGGCCTGCGATCAGAACCGGTTCGGTATTTCGGAGCGGCCGCACAGCCACCCAATCCACACACCAGAAGGACAATCACCCCCATGTTAAAAATGGACTTCATAGCACGGAAATCGATCCTATGCTTGGAATCGGTTTCATGAAAAATGGACAGCGCTGCCGTGATCCAGGTATAGAACATGCATTACTAGAAAGTTATGCATCGGACAGACGTTATCTGTCCGGTGGTGGTCGCTCGCTGGGAGGCGGTCTCCCTGGAGGGGGACGCCTGGGGGGGGGTTCTGTGTCGCTTCCAGCAGCACGACCCTGTCCGGGCCGGCTTGTGGCACGTATGCCAAGTCTCCCGCCGAAGGCCAGCTGTGCCGCCTGGCCGCGAGGCTGCAGGCGCACCACCTTCGCAGCCGTCTGAGTACCGAACCAGCGATCCCAGCTGCCCAATTCCTGCTCGATAGCCTGTCTACGTGCTTCCTGAGGATCAGGCAGGAACGCCGAGGTCGGCGACCCGATCCGCTCGGCGGCAATCCTCGCCTCGGGATAGTCGGGATAGCGCTCCACGATACGCTCGTAGGCAGCCCTGGCCGAATCTGGCGGTCCCGCTCCGAGCTCGAGGAGTCGAGCAGCAGCCAGTTCAGCCCGGCGAGCGGATTCGGTTGAGGGGAACCGTTCAGCCACCTCGTAAAATGCCGGAATCACCGATTGCCATTGGGCGGGTTCAGCCAGCGGATCCACTTGTCTTTCGGCTTCAACCAGCGCGTCGTGAGCCCTTAGATCAGTCGGCTTTTCCGGCTCTTCTCCAAGTCTCAGACGATAGTAGTAGGTCCAGCGGCTGTCGGCGAACTCCTCTACAAGGCGGGTTACGGCACTCTCGCGATGTTCAACACCTTCCTCATTCTCCGGTGCCCACTCCGTGATCGCGAAAAGTGCCCTGGGCACCATATCCGAATCAGGATGGCGTTCGGCAAGAAGCTCCAGGTACGTCACGGCTGAGTCAGGACTTGCCATCTCGAGTGCGAAGTGCTCCGCCAACAGGAAGAGATACATTCCTGGCGGGACATCCCCCAACTGCTCCGCGACGGTCAGCACCCGCTCCTCCTGAACCGTGGGTCTGTCCTCCTGCTCCACCTCCTCGTCAGGGTCCTCTCTGTGCCTGCGGCGGACATCCTCCTCCACGGCACGAGGAGGCGGGCGATTGACAGCAACCCCTCTGTTGGCACCGACATCGCGGGGGTCACGGAAGCTGATCTCTTCCTCAACCTTCTCTACAAGGGAACGAAGGGTAAGGAACCGCATTATTATATCCGCCCTCTTGGCCGCCCGTTGCTGCTGCTCCAGGGTGCCGAGTCCGCTCCTGACGGCACGGTACTCCGTACCCGCAGTGAAGTAATCTTCCCCGCGCTCCAGATGCGCTCCGAGGTCGAGCCGGATACGTGCCTCCCAATCCGCAGTAACGCCGGCATTGAGAGAGAGCACCATTTCATTAGTCGCCTGCCGGTGAGACCCCCTCCGATCGGCGAGCACACCCCGGTAATACTTGATAACACCGGTGTAATATCCGGAATCGTCAAGTTCCTCGAGGCTCTTTACCTGCTTTTCAACGGCCGGTATGTCCCCCACCTTGAGAAGCAGGTCGATTAAAAGTATCGTCGTCTCCTGCCTGGTGGTAAGCGTGAGCCCCTGGTCTGAGAGAATGTCCTCAAGGATCGCCACACCTTCGTCATACTCGCCCTGCTCTTCCAGAAGCTTCTGAAGTTCAAGCTTTGCCTGAAGGGCGATATTCGGCGGGGTCTCGGGATCGGCAATCATGGAATCGAATATTCCGCGCGCCTCTTCGTATCGCTCTGCCACTCCGAGTGCCAGGGCATGGAGCAGCATCGCTTCGGCACGCAACCTGCCGGTCAGCTGCGTCGCCGCCCGGCTCGCCTCACCGGCTGCGTTTAATGCCTCTCCCAGTATGAGCAGCCCCCGCGCAAGATAGAGCCGGCATTCGGGCACGTGCTGGCTCTCCGGAAAGTGCTCCAGCAGCTCCAGGCCTTTCCGGGTGGATGCCGCTACCTCTCCCTGGCGGTAGAGCGCTTTCTGGCTCAACAGCAATGCTTCTTCGACCCACTTTGAGTCGGGGTGCTCCATGAGGACTCTGGCCGAGTACTGAAGCGATTTCTGGTACGACTCAAGTGCCTGCGGGGGCAGCGGACGTTCATTCTCCTCAGCCCTCTTCCGCAGCATCTCCGCAGTCTGGAAGTGACGCCGGGCGAAGTAGAAGGTGTTGTAGTAGACACACCCTCCCAGCGAGATGACGGCGATAATCAGAAGAAGTCTCCCTGTGCGCCGGGGATTCATCAGTCAACACCCTGGCCGTTACGAGGCATGAGTGGATCTATCAGACGGGGCAGCCAATACCCCGACGGGCCGCGCACGGAGAGGTCGGCAAGCGGGGTGAACGGGGTAGGCTCTGGGTTGACCTCGACTACAAAGGCCCCTGCCTCTTTGGCCAGATAGGGCAGCTGTGCGGCAGGATATACGACTGTGGAGGTGCCCACCGAGAAGAAGAGATCGGCGCTCTGGGCAGCGTGGAAGGCCATTGAGATAGCATCGGGAGGCAGCGATTCTCCGAACCATACGACATCAGGCCGGAACAGCCCTCCACAGGCACACTCTCTTCCCTGCTCCTCTCCACGCCAGGCATCACAGCTGTTACAACGGTCCCGCTTGATATTACCGTGTAGTTCAACCACGTCCGTACTCCCCGCGGACTGGTGAAGGCCATCCACATTCTGGGTGATCAGCGTGAACTCCTCGAAGATCTTCTCGGCCGAAGCCAGCGTGCGGTGTCCTTCGTTCGGCTCAATCCCTTCCAGGATGCCTCTCCTGTATTCATACCACTCACACACGAGTTCCGGGTTCCTCATAAACGCCTCCGGAGTGGCCAGCTCCTCGGGGCGGTATTCTTTCCACAGACCCTGCTCACCACGGAATGTAGGCACGCCGCTCTCGGCAGAGACACCCGCCCCGGTCAGGACCGCACACCGGCCGGCCCCGTGTGCCACTTCGAAATAACGGCTCAGATCAGGTTCGCCATTCTCCATATCAACCAGACTCCGCGATCCTCTCAAACACCTCAAGTGCCTTCTCGATCTCATCGGCCGACACATTCAGATGCGTAACCGCCCGCAGGAACCCTCTACCGAAGGTGTTCAGGAGGACCCCTCTTTCAGCCAGGCGGCCGCGCACCGCCTCCTCGGTCATCCCGGTCCCAGTCACATCGATCATGATAATATTCGTGTGAACCCCGTTAAGATCGACTGAGAACCCTTCAATCTCGTTTACACCTTCTGCAAGGCGACCGGCGTTGGCATGGTCATCGGCAAGGCGATCGATATTGTTCTCCAGCGCAAAGAGGCCGGCAGCTGCCAGAACACCCACCTGCCGCATCGCTCCGCCGAAACGCTTCCGCACATAGAGGGCCTTCTCGATAAACTCCTTCGAACCGAGCAGAACCGATCCCACCGGGGCACCCAGACCTTTGGATAGGCATGTTGAGATCGAATCGAAAGGCTCCGCCCACTGGTGGGCTTCCACGCCGGTGGCCACGACCGCGTTGAAGAGCCTGGCGCCGTCCAGATGCATCGGCAGCCCGTAGTGGTCGGCGACTTTGCGGATATTGCGGATCTCGCCCAGGGGGAAGATCGTCCCTCCCGCCTTATTGTGGGTATTCTCCAGGTTAATCAGCGCTGTGGTCGGGTAATGGATAGAGTCGGGACGGATGACCGCCTCAACCTGTTCCGCGGTAATGACCCCATAGTCGCCGTCTACAAGGTTGAAACTGACGCCGCTCATGGCCGGACCGGCGCCACCTTCGAAATTGAATATATGGCTCCAGCGGTGACAAATCACCTCGTCGCCAGGCTGAGTATGGGTTTTGAGCGCCACTTGATTGCTCATGGTGCCACTGGCCATGAAAAGACCGGCCTCCTTGCCAAGTCGTTCGGCTAGTTCTGCCTGCAGGCGGTTCACGGTCGGATCTTCACCGTAGACGTCGTCCCCTACCTCCGCAGCTGCCATCGCCTGGCGCATTTCATCACTCGGCACCGTGACTGTATCGCTGCGAAGGTCAATAGGCTCTGTAGTCATGGAGATAGGTCCTTT
>JAGLTZ010000336.1 GCA_023135015.1 Candidatus Latescibacterota bacterium | reverse complement strand
GCCCGCATCAGTGAAGTTCGGATCGATCGAAGGTCACGGATTGTGGAAGGTCTGTTCCTGGGCGGTGCCGGAGGTGCCCTGATCGGGATACTCAACCCGCTGGGAGATGACACCAGCCGTGAATACCTCGGAATCGGGGCTCCGGGTCGGGTGTGGGATACAGCTGCACAGGGAGCTGTCCTGGGTGCGGTGGTCGGACTGCTGCACGGCCTCGATTTCGTCCTGCCTCACACACCGCAGTCATTCGGCATGGCGGGCCCATTCGTACCATCCCGGCGGCAGCCCCGTCCGAGCATGAGACTGGTGAACACCGTTCCCTCACAGAGCTTGACAATCAGTGATATCGAGGAGTCGCTGGAAGCGAGCCCTTTTAGAGAGGATAACCCCTTTTACGTAAATGATAGTATTAACATCCACACAGATCGATCCTGGAACGGGCACGCCGGCTCCACTATTGCTCTGGAGACGAGCTGGCAGTGGGATCAACATTGGTGGCTTCGAAGCCGGTTGGAATGGACCTCTCTTCCAAGGATCAGTCTGGAAACGCTGTTGGCATATTTTGTAACCGGCAAAACCTATCACATCTGGCGGGAATACAGTTCATGGCGATCAATGGTGGGAATGGCCTTGCCCTTCGGGGCGGTTGGGCGCCTGCCGGTTGCCGAGATCGCATTCCTCGCAGGCCTGTCCCGAACGACCCTCCAGTCACACTACTCCACACGGGGGGGGGAACCTTCAGCACCTGCAAACTCAGAGCAGACTGTATACCGCCCCGTTATCATGGCCAGCGCGAGCCTGGCCCTGCTGCGGCGCCCGAAACTGGCTGTCGCCCTCAGAGCTGAAGGCATTATGGGGGCGGGGTTCAACGCAAACGCCCTTATCACCGATACGGGATTCGAGGTTATTCCCAAGCGGCGGATCACGCCTATCGGACTATCGATCGGTGTGGAGGTCCTCTTCCCTAACTTTTAAACTCAGCAGCGCCCTCCGCCGGATCGCCAGCACACCGCCCAGAAGCACGAGAATAACTCCTGTCCAGAGGACACTCATAAACGGCTTCACGCTGAGCTCTACAGT
Source organism: Candidatus Latescibacterota bacterium (assembly GCA_023135015.1). Taxonomy (GTDB): domain Bacteria; phylum Blakebacterota; class Blakebacteria; order Blakebacterales; family Blakebacteraceae; genus JAGLTZ01. The sequence continues at coordinate 1,001 of JAGLTZ010000336.1, read as the reverse complement.
CAGGATACCCCCCATGGCGCGGGTAATCAGCTGACCCGTCTCAGCCACCGCCTGATCGGGAGGAAGGTACTGGGTGGGGGCTATGTAGAGATCGTGTGTGAACCTGCGGCTGATATGCGGCTCGGCACGGACCATCATCCGGCCTGAGCCGTACATCTGGTACAGTTTGGGCCGCACCACCTCCGGGGTGATATCGCCGGGGCGTGACAGCATAACAGTTGCAGACTGCTTGCCGCCGGGCTCCCCCACCCATCCGGTGAAAGTCAACTCGTACCCCAGTATCCGGGTCGGAGTTTCATAGATGAGATCCGCCTTCTGCTCTCTACCGGTTGTAGATGCTGCGATAGCAACAAACATTAAGGCGGCTCCGAGATGGGAGATCGGACCACCCGCCGCACGCCAGCCCTGCTGCCTCAGTGTACGTTCCAGCTTGACCAGGGTTATCGCCAGTGCGAAAACAGCGCCGCCGGCAAAAAGCAGTAAAAGCAGGCCACTGACTCCTATCAGGTAGGCACCCACCACTGCAACTGCGCCGGATACCACGGACGCCCATAGGGTTGTACGGTTTACAGACCCCGTCGGGCTCCACGGCAGCAGGACCGAAATGCCCATACTCAGCGCAATCAGTATCCCGAGGGGCAGCGTTGTCCGTCCGTAGAATGAAATATCCACCGCGGCACCCTCACCGCCGGTCATCCGGTTCAGGATGGGTGCTGTAGTTCCCAGACCTATGACAGCGGCACAGAGGACCAGCACGACGGCACCCACTACCAGGAGAACCTCACGGCTGAATACCGGCTCATCAATACGTTCACCGGTGATCTCTGTCCGGGCCGTGTAGAGCCTGTACACCCCGTAACCGATCACTGCCGCCATCCACAGCCCAGCCCATAGACCGACCGCACTTACACCGAAGGTGTGGACGCTCGCCCCCTCCAGCACGCCGCTGCGTGTCAGGAAGGTTGAGTATATGACGAGGCCGAAGGTCAACACTGCCAGCA
>JAGLTZ010000335.1 GCA_023135015.1 Candidatus Latescibacterota bacterium | reverse complement strand
AACTCATAAAGGTCGAAGCGTCAGACGAACCGAAGATCGCCGTGGTCATCTGTCGATGCGGCGCAAATATTGCCGGAGCCCTCGACATGCAGGAGCTGGCAGATCACGTGGGCTCACTGCCGCACGTCTCTACGGTGGAGATCACTCCATTCGGCTGCGACGGCGTCAAGGTCAGTGAGTTGGCCGGGACAGGTGAGTACAACCGCATCGTCATCGGCGCCTGCTCTCCCAGAACCCACGAGCCGCTCTTCCAGATGCACATGGAGGCCGGCGGGCTCAACCGCTACCTCATGGAAATCGTAAACCTGCGCAATCACTGCACCTGGGTACACATGCAGGATAGAGAGGGGACAACCGGTAAGGCAAAGACTCTCATGCACATGGGAGTGGTCAGAGCGGCACTCCAGGAACCGCTCGAACAGCTTGGCTTCCCCGTCACCCAGAGCTGTCTTGTGATCGGCGGCACTCCGGCCGGTATTGCCTGCGCCGCCACATTGGGCAAGATGGGCTTCGAAACGCATCTGGTCATTTCAGAAGACGAGGCCGGTGCAGAGCTGGAGAACGTCGCCGTCTATCCGAAAGCACAAATAGGACGCGTGGAAGGGTACCTAGGGAATTACACGGCCGAGGTCGTGACCGCTCAGGGCAGCAAGGAGGTAGAGGTCGGAGCCATTGTGATCGCCACGCAGGAGAAAATGGGACAGGCCGGCGGGGACAATGATTACGAACAAGCTCTATACCTCAGCCGGGATGACGAGAACTTATTTATCGGAGCCCTCGGCAACCTCAATCCACTGGACTTCAACACCGACGGGGTCTTCATGTGCGGCGGCGCTCGAGAGAACGTGGATACAGAGAAGTCCATAATCAGCGGCGAGGCGGCCGCCTCGCGTGTGGCCGGCATTATATCCCACAGCGAAATGGCAAAGTCCCCCATCGTATCTATCATCATTGACGAGAACTGCGACGGTTGCGCCTACTGTATCGAACCGTGCCCGGCCCATGCCATCACGCTGATCGAGTTCATGAAAAAAGGAGAGATCAAGAAGACTGTGGAGGTAAACGAAGCACTCTGTAAAGGCTGCGGGTCATGTATGGCTACTTGTCCCAAAGACGGGGTCTACGTGAACCACTTCAAGCCCCAGCAAATCAAGGCGATGGTCGAAACCGTTTTGGAGATGGGATAAATGAACGACACCTTCGAACCAGTAGTCCTCAGTTTCTGCTGCAACTGGTGTTCTTACGCCGGTGCAGACGCAGCGGGTACCGCCAAGGTGCAGTACCCTAAGAACATCCATATCATCCGGTTGATGTGCAGCGGCATGCTGCACCCCAACGTAGTGATCGACGCCCTGACCAACGGCGTAGACGGAGTGCTGGTCTGCGGCTGTCATCCCGGAGACTGCCACTACCAGGAGGGGAACATCAAGGCAGAAAACCGCGCAGAGGCGATTGAATTGATGTTGGAGGATTTCGGCCTCGAACCCGAGCGATTTCGACTGGAGTGGGTATCGGCCTCAGAGGGACCGCAGTTCGCCAGGATAGCCACAGAAATGGTGGATGCGCTTAAGGAGATCGGACCTAACCCATACAAATAATGGCAATAGTCGCCCCTCAAGCGATACCAGCCATTGTCAGGAGGCCCTCATGAAGCCCGAAATAGCACTCTTCTTCGACGGACGTAAGTTTATGTGGGATGAAGAAGCATATGATACCAGGGAGGCGGCCGAGGCGAAAATGCAGGAGTATGAGGACAAAGAGTTCGAGACCCAACTAGTGGAAAAAGATGACGAGTACCTCGTGTACAACCGCAGGGTCGCCAAAGAGGTAGTAGTCGAAGGCACACCCCCACCCTGATAAACCATCCTCAGCAATAGTCAGCCGAACGCGAATCAGATGGCCCCGATCTGCTCTTTTGATTAGGTGTCATCCATGGCACATCCTGACACTCAGGAACAGCTCTTACCAACAACACTTTAAGGGTACTGGTCGAAGAGGTCGTGTGAAGGCCACTGCACGACCTCTCCGACCGCTTCCCATATACCTCTGTCGATATCATTCATGAAGTCTGAGGGTTGCTCCGGCCGCATGTTGAAGAGCGCCGCCCAGGCCATGCCGTGATATGTCCGGACCAGAATAGTACGCGATCCCGGCAGGCCTCCCGTGTGCCACCAGTTCGCCTCCCCCGTAATCGGTCTGACCAACCATCCCAGTGCGTAGTAATACGTGCTATCCTGCCACAGGGGAGGGCCGGGTCGCTCTATCATCTCCCTGATCGATTCCTCCTGGAGGATATCGGGTCTGCTCGCGTGAAGATCCACGGCCGTGGCAAAACGAACAAGATCTATAGCTGAGCCTATCCATGCTCCATGTGAATCCATCGCCTCCAGATGGAATCCCCCGTAGGGCCAAAGGACCTCGCCCGGCAGTTCAGGGAATACCGAACTGGCCAGCCCGGCACCCGGGTAGTGATAATAGAGAACCTCACCCTCAGCTCGATCTTCGAGCAGCGTGCGACCCTTCTGCACCCTCGTAATGCCGGCAGGCGCCAGTACATGCTCCTTCACATACTCCTCATACTCCCTGGAGGTTACCTGTTCGATGATCCTTCCCAGGACGTTGTATCCGAAATTGGAATAGGCGTATCGGGTTCCCGGATCGAAATCGAGAGGTTGCCCCAGCATGTACCTGATCACCGTTTCGGCATCTGCCGGCGGTGCCTCACCCATTGCCTGGGCGGCGGTTACCGGAATGAACATCGGATCGAAGCTCCCCTCCCTGTCCCAACCACCGCTGTGATTCAGGAGCTGTCGTATTGTGATGGTTGCCAGTCTCGGATCGGGCGTTGTGCCGGGCGGTCCCGAAAGATGATCCAGATATGGGAACGCCGGCGAATCGAGATCGAGGAGCCCCTCCTCAACCAGCTTCATTACTGTTACGGCGGTAATAGGCTTTGTTATGCTGCAGATCCGAAAGAGTGACTCCGGTTGAACGGGTTCTCCTGCATCAACATCTGAATAGCCATAACCACGGGCTACGACCAGACGGCCATCCTTTACCACTGCCAGAGACCCGCCTGGTATTGCGTACTCACCCATTATCCCGGTGATGATCCGATCGAAGCTCTCCAGACCGATCCCGGTGACTGGAGGAGACTCCGGGATATCCTGTGAATCGGTAAACGCCTTGCTGCAGGCAAGAACACCCAACAGAAGAATGATCAGTCCCGCCGAAATACGGTGATACCTGAATGATCTACTCATGTTGCTCATTCCCATGATAAAGAGCTGATGTGTTTGAGTATCC
>JAGLTZ010000334.1 GCA_023135015.1 Candidatus Latescibacterota bacterium | reverse complement strand
GGCCGGCGGCAGTTGTGGGGATCGTGGATATTTGCAAAGGTGCGGCGGCGGCCTTGCTGATCAGCACGATCCAGCTCGGCGGTCCGGCGCCGGTCAATATGACCCTCCTTCAACTCCTGGCCGGTGGGGCCGCGATCATCGGACACATCTGGCCCGTATTCTCCGGATTCCGAGGGGGTAAGGGTGTGGCGACTACCATCGGTGTGCTCATCGGTATCGCACCAGTGGCACTGGCGGTAGCGATGTTTGTATGGCTGATACTGCTGTTTACATCCAGGATCATGAGCGTGGCCAGCCTGGCGGCGGCGGTCATGCTGCCTATCGCGACCTGGATATGGGAGAGCAATCCCGACGGCAGTGCAAGTCGCGAGCTCATCGGATTCACGATGGTTCTGTGCGTTCTGATCTTTTTCACCCATCGCCCGAACATACGGCGGCTCTTGAAGGGGGAGGAACTGACCCTGGGTCGGCGAAGGACCCAGGAGAGCACCCCTCCGCCTCCAGCGGATTCGGCCTCCCATAAAGTCGCAAACAAAGTCTCCAGGGAGATCTCTGAAAGAATCGACAGGGAAAAGGATATGCAGGAAGTGCGTAGATCAGCTGTCCGGGGAAATACCGAATGAATATAGCCGTTCTCGGGGCCGGTTCATGGGGGACGGCTCTCGCCGTTATGCTTCACGGAAATTCTCACATTGTTCGCATGTGGGAGTTCTTCCCGGAACTGGCCGGGGAACTGCTCCAGAGGCGGGAGAATGTGAAAATGCTCCCCGGCATCCACATTCCGGAGTCGATCGTTATTACAAGCGATCCCACCGAGGCTCTGGAGAGCGCCGAAGTGATTGTCTTCGTCGTGCCCACAACAGTAGTGCGCAGCACCGCACAAGCCGCGGCGCCACTGATCGAGGGAACTCCACTGATCGTCAACACCGCCAAAGGGATAGAAGAGGGAACCACACAGCGCATCAGCGAGATCCTGGAGGAAGAGTTACCTGAACGGTTCGCCGGCCACACCGTAACTCTATCCGGACCCAGCCATGCCGAGGAAGTGAGCCGCAGGGTCCCGACCACCGTAGTGGCGGCGAGTCCGGATATCGAGGCGGCCGAGCAGGCACAGAAGGTCTTCAGCACAGAGACATTCAGGGTGTATACCAACACCGATCAGCTCGGGGTCGAACTTGCCGGCTCGCTCAAGAACGTGGTTGCAGTTGCAGCCGGTGTGCTGGACGGGCTCGGATACGGGGACAATACAAAGGGAGCGCTGATGACCCGAGGGCTCGCCGAGATCAGCCGGCTGGGGGTGGAACTCGGGGCGGATCCCCTTACCTTCGCCGGTCTGTCGGGCATGGGTGACCTCATCACCACCTGCGTGAGCAGGCACTCCCGCAACCGTCATCTCGGGGAGCAGATCGGTCGCGGCAAGACGCTCGAAGAGACGCTTTCTGAAATGGTCATGGTTGCCGAGGGGGTTAACACGATCCGCAGCGCACGCGAACTGGCACTGAAGACAGGGGTGGAAATGCCTATCACGCAGGCCATGTTCGAAGTACTGTTCGAGGAGAAGAAGCCCCAGCAGGCAGTACTCGAACTGATGACCAGACAGCTCAAGCCCGAGCTGGAACACCACCGGGGCTAGGCTATGGCGAAACTGAGCAAGGTATACTACAGCATTTCGGAGGTAGCGGAGCTGACCGTTCTTGAACCGCACGTGCTTAGGTACTGGGAAACCGAGTTTTCCACCCTCAGACCGCTCAAGAACAGAGGTGGCAACCGCGCCTACCGCCAGAAGGACATCAAGCAGATCTTCATGATAAAGAAGCTGCTATACCATGACCGGTATACCATCGAGGGTGCCCGTCGCCAGATAGCGAAGGCCTCCAACTCCTCCCTTGAACAGCTTGAGCTCAGTTTTGAGGAGATACATGCCCTCGATCTCATGAGATCGGTTCGTGAGGAACTCAGGAAGGTCGTCGAGCTGGTAGATGAACTACCCGGTGAGGTTACCAAGCCCGGAGCCCGAATATCGCAGAGGAAGAGCGTGGGTTCGGGCGGCAGTAGAACCGCGGGAAGAGGGAAGGGGGGCCACTAGAGTCGGGGCGTGGCGCAGTCCGGTAG
>JAGLTZ010000333.1 GCA_023135015.1 Candidatus Latescibacterota bacterium | reverse complement strand
TATGTGCTTGGTGTGTTGTTCGATTTGCGAGATCCCACGGTACGCCCGTGCCGTTCGATCCGCCGAAGGAACTCATCGTCACAGGGCCCTATGTCTGGGTTCGGAATCCGATGGTCAGTGGGCTCTTCACCTCCCTGTTCGGTATCGGATTTATGTTGAATTCCATCTCGATAGTGGCAATCTGGACTCCTCTGTACATAATCGCGCATGTCATTGAACTGAAGAAGGTCGAGGAACCCGAACTGGAGCAGCGTTTCGGAGCCAGCTATGTCGACTACAAGCGTGAGGTGCCGATGTTCATTCCGCGGCCATGGCGCCACCGCAGAAGACCGGCCGGCTAACAGGCCGTTGAACCCGCCAGCCGCCTTCGACGTCTGCAGGTTATCGGCAAGACGTTAGACCCAGGGGTTCAAGCCTAGCTCACTAGTACCACACCCGAACATATTCCCTTGCCAATCAGTATCCTGCAGGATACATTATCAGTGTGATTGAGATTCGCCAAACCGAGGAATACTCCAGCTGGTTCGAAAGGTTGCTTGATCGCCAGGCGCGAGCTCGTATCCTTGCCCGAATCCGCCGTTTGTCACTCGGGAACCCGGGTGACGTGGAACCTGTCGGTGAAGGCGTCTCTGAAATGAGAATCGACTACGGCCCAGGCTACCGCGTCTACTACAAGCAGCGAGGAAAGACTCTGGTGGTCTTGCTCGCTGGTGGAGATAAGAAGTCTCAGAAGCGAGACATCAAAAAGGCGTAGGAACTTGCCCGGGGGCTTTAGGAGACAATAATGGCAAAGACCACTACTCGTCCATGGGATGCAGCTGAGCATCTGGAGACTGAGGAGGACATGGTCGCCTACCTTGAGGCCGCTCTCGAGTCAGGCGATGCCTCTCTCGTTGCGGCTGCACTGGGTGATATCGCTCGTGCCAAGGGTATGACAGAGATCGCCCGTGAAGCCGGTCTTGGCCGGGAGAGCCTGTATAAAGCTCTATCGCCCGAAGGCAATCCCGAATTTGCAACGGTTCTTAAAGTCGTGCGCGCACTTGGGCTGAAGCTCCATGCCAAGGCTTTTTAGTCAGAGGCTAGGTCCGAAAAACAACAACCCGTGGTCTAACAAGCGCATGCAGCTGACATCGGCGGCGGAATCTGTCACCTATCATTCGCCAATATTCTATCCGGCCTTGTAGAGCTTATGCTTACGGCAATTGAATAGGACTTGACTCTCTCAAGGATGCTTTCGAATCAGTAGACCATTGATGATATGGCCTCCAGATTCGGCGGCAGGACGATAGACGGACTGGCTGAGGGATAAGTCATTCAATTTAAGCCTATACTGTAGCAGCCTGCTGTTTGTCAGCAAAATGTACTGTTTGAGCCCTCCCATAGAGCCGGAATAGGGCGTTAGCGAATTCACTCCTGTCCCACCGCAGCGCATGAATCCCCGAGTGAGAATCCCCTGAACGATGGTACCCCCGTGGTGGACGTGTGTCCGAACTGACGGTCACCAGGCCGGCTCGGTCTCTCGATATGCCGTCCGGGAGTGGCAAGAGCCTCGCAGAGTGAAGAACTTATGGTGGCGGGCCAGCAATTAGTATTGTCGGAAACATCTACAATTGGGCAGATCATGGCCCAGATGAATATTCTGGCGTATCCGAGAAACTGTCTGATACAGAGCACCTTCAGGGTGAGAAAGGCTTGAAACAGGAGAAGTTATAGTATTCGTAACTCGTTACGGTTAATAGAAGATGAAATTATTCGCGGGGACAGGCAGGTCAATGTAGTCGATCTGTTTCAATTTGATTCTTCTGGCAGCAGTGATACGGCGAATAAGCACCTTATACGGAGACATCTGCTCCCTCCCGGTTGGCGAAGAACACCTCGAGCCGTGAATTCTGGCCACCCTCACCATCGTAGGCCATGTTGACTATGGGTATGCCTATCGTTTGGCTTACCTCCTGAAAGATGGCGTCCGAGATAGTACCATGCATGCAGGTGAAGGGTTCACAATCGACCACCAAAGACGCACCCTGCCTGGCGAATATTATTGCTCGACCAATGGTCAGGATGCTTTCTCCCCTGAATTCAATGGGTATATATCGCTCACCTTCGCTGATAATTTGTTCGATAGAAGGCTCGTGTCGATCTTTCAGCAGCTCCCCCGCCATTTCATAAAGGCGGTGCTCGTCGCGTTGCAGGAAGTGTTTCTTCAGGTTTGCCCCGATCAAGGCGCGCAAACCGAGGGACTTCTCCCTGGCATTAAATTCCTGCAGGTAGGAAGTGTAGAGTATCCATTCGCTTGTCGGTGAAAGCCAGGCTTCTCCACCGAGCAACTCAATGGTTCTCACTATATCCTCGTTGCTGAAAGCGTTGCAGCGGATGTATATCTCGCCGACAATACCAACCAGCGGTTTCGGGTCTCCGCCAACCGGAACACACCGCAGCAACTCGATGCCTTCACTTATCGCACCCTTAATGTCCCCCCCCCGGTCGGCGAATGCGACCCTGAGTATATTCAGCGCTTCCTCCAATACGCGGTCCGTCTCGCCCTTCTGGAGTTCATACGGCCGAATATGGCATCCTGCTTTGAAGAATAAATCGCCTGTAAGCAGAGCTAGCCAAAGTCTTCTTCGTAAGGGGTTCTCAAGCCCCATATAGGTGTTGGTGCTTGACGGACTGAGTATGGGCACATCGGCGTAACCGGAGTCGTTGAGAATCATGCGATGCAGGAGCGCGTACTGGCCGAATCTGCACGGGCCCGGCGCGGTCGGCATGAAGAAGGCATGCTTGGAAGGGTCTGTGTCTATGTCCCGGAATTTCTTGAGCAGCGCGCCTATCGTGACGCACGCCGGAAGGCATTCATCGCCTCTTGTTTTCGAGCGGCCGATTTCAAACGCCTCGTAATCCTCCACTGGCAAAGCCTCCGCGTCATACCCAAACGCTTTGAAAGCATCGGCGGATATGGGGGCGCCGAAGGGGTGCATGGGCGGTATCCAGATCTTGCGCCGTCTAAACTCTTCATGGCTGGCCCTCGGTATATGAATGGGGCAAACCTCGGCGGGTGCTCTTCTCGCAGCGATGACATCCAGGTAAGCCTCGAGGCGGGTGATGTATCCCGTATCGGCTCCATGCTCGTCCAGCGTGAGGATAAGTAGCGGCTTCGACCCCATTATCTGCTCAGCATAACTGAGCAGAAAGCTGTCGGGCCCGCAGTAGAAATTTGTGAGGTAAACAGCGAACAGATTATCGCTCCGACGGACCTGATCGAGCGCTGCGATTATTCGCTGGCCGTAAGTCCAGAAGACTCCGCGATACTCCTCTGGAACCAGTTCCGGTGAAAACGGCATGAAGTCCACTGGTATCACACGGTATCCATACTGGGCAATCTTCAGAGGAAGGGATAAATTTGCACCATTGTCGAAGGTGTTGTACGGCCTGCCGACGATCACTATAGCCGTCTCGCCACGAGACTTAATTGCCTCAAGCGCCTTCTTGCCCTCGCTCTGGCATTTATCGTGAAATTCCTCCTGTGCCTCCTGGGCGCTTCGCCACGCAGCTCTTATTTCACCGATAGATAGGCCAAGTGTTTCCCCAAGCGCTTCGTACAGCCTGCGAACCGTGGTCTTTTCCGGGCAGCGGAAATCTATCGCCGGGCTCAATATTCGCGACACATCGTAGCCGGCAGCGGCCAGGCTGCTCTTGAGCACCGCCGGGTGACCCTGCACCAAGGGGCAAAAAGTGCGGACAGGTAACTCAGTTAGCTCCTCTTCCGCCACCATCAGGGGCACGAATGCCCATTTCACACTCTCGCTATCCAGCAACTTAGCTACATGCCCCGTGCTGATTTTGATGGGATAGCAAGACTCGCCGGCTACCAGAGACACGCCGTGTTTTGATGTTTCCGAACCGGTAGGCGATGTAAACCGCCCGCGATAACCCAACCGGCCAAAGAAGCGTTCCCACAGGGGGCGGAAGGTGTAGGAAGTAAGACTCATCGGGATGCCGATTTCCGGTGCATCGGGGGCAAGCTCGGGAACGCGCCCGGCCGTTTTGAGCAGTTTATCCCGGAGGGTGAACAGGTCGAATTGGTCGGATAACCGCGCCTTCTTTTCGTCGGGCTCGCGGCCACACAGGTAACCCCAGCTCGGTTTTTCAGCCACACTCTCTATGTTTGCATGAGTGATGGTGCAGTTATTCTGGCAGAGCTTACAGGTCTCCTCGGCGAGTTCGATCCTGCGCTCAGACAGGTCGAATCCACGGAACCTGCTGGGTTCGTTGACCTTTTGCGCTTCTTTGGCCAGCAGCGCCACTCCGTATGCACCCATAACATGGCAATAGGGTGAAACAATAATCTCGG
>JAGLTZ010000332.1 GCA_023135015.1 Candidatus Latescibacterota bacterium | reverse complement strand
TCGAGTCGATCAGCGGTACAAACAGTTACACGTATCTGCTCGAGGCTTACGACACGGAAGATATCTGGACACCCTATGACGGGCACACATGGGATGATGGGATTGATTACACATACCGCAGTCGGGGTTTGCGCATCGCAGTCGGTGGGCTCTGGCGCCCCGTCAATTTGATTTCCTTCGGCGGGAGCATCAGGTTCCCCTCATCAGTACAGATCACAGAGGACTGGTACCAGTCGGAGGTCCTCTACTATGACGACGGCACGTCGGAAGTCACATATGAAGACAGCGGGATCTACGACTACTACCTCAGGCTTCCCTTCGAGCTGGGTGTGGGCGCCGCTATGAATCTGCTGGGTTTGACACTTACAGGCGGCGGTTCCTATTACGACTACTCCCAGTCGTGGTACTCGAGGGCGCCATACGACGGTTACGACTCTGACTTCTTCGCAGAAAACTACAAGCCGTACTGGCTGCTTGGCGGCGGGATAGAGATAAGAGCACTCGGCGGTGCGGCGGTGCGTGCGGGCTACCAGTGGGCACCGCTTCAGTTCCAGCCGGTTGGCCTGCAGATAAGGAGCAACCGCGAGATATACAGCTTCGGTGTGGGGTGGGTGATCGGCAATATCGTCAATATCGATTTTGCATACCGGAATGCCCGGTGGGAAACCCTTCTCGACTCGACCAGGGAGCGGTGGAACAGCGGGCAATTTCTGCTGTCGTTCGGCTATCGGTTCTGACCCCTCTCCCGATGCCGAATGTATCGGCCCGGTCCGTCTGAAGCGGGCCGGGCCGAAGTTTATTACCGGCCGTTGTTGACGCAATCTTTCATACCTTGTACTTCTGATGGTGATGAACAATCCACCGGCAACAGCTAGCAATCAGGCGGTTATAGCCCGCGTCAATACGCTCGCTTTCCGCTGGTGCTGGGCAACGCTCGCCTGCGTGCTTGCGGCGCTCTATATCGGGTGGGGAGGACTCATTCCTTTCGGTTTTCTGCCGCTGATCCCGGCCTGGTTCCTATTCAGGGTTTCCTTTGACACAGAGCCACGCACGGATCTGCTAGGGAAGTGGAACTGGGTGGTTACAGGTATGGCAGTGTGTTGTGCTCTGGGTGTGCTGGCGCTGCCCGTTGAGCCGTCGGCAGCCAAACTCGAGCGGCAGGACAGGAAAGACAAAGAGTCGGTCGAAGCCGCAATAGAGAGGATAAGGATCGAGATGGACAGGGCTGCGGTGGGGGCGGGGGCGGCAATTTCTGGCAGGAGTCCGGGGCTGACTGAGCAGCAGAGTCTGGAGAGCTTCTGGCCTGCGGTTCGCAAGGGTCTCGGGGATGATGCGGCGGCGATCGGACTGTTCATGGGTGAGGGCGCCTCATATGCCTGGGTGGGATCCCCATACATGGCGGATGCAGGCGTTCCAGTAACTGTTTTATCCGGACGGGCAGCGTCAGATGACATCGGCCCGAGTTTTTTGGTTACTGGCGACCAACTTGCTGCAATCGCCCATATAGTGCTCCCACTGGAGCAGGGGAAGCTGGTGGTGAGTGTGCTGCTTGCCAGAGCGGCAGCGGTCCCCGGTCCAGCCCCTGGTGTTGAGCCTCTGCTGCAGAGGGTTCTTCCCGCCCGCATTGTGAAGCGGCTGGAGATCAAAGCGGGTGATGGCGGTTACGAGGGGGCGGCCCGGATAGCTGTCGGAGGATGGACCGCTGAGACGACTCCCTATCCGGTGCGAGGTATCGCTCAGGCCTTTCTGCTGGTTGCAATGCTGTGTGCAAGCCTCGGGTTACTGGTCAGAGACAGCTCCGCAGTTCGCGGGTTGATTGCAGCGCCCCTGATTTATGCTTCTGCGATTCCGCTTCTGCTCGGTTCGACCGGACGTCCGCTGAGTATTGAACTGGTGTCTCCTTCCTGGACGGGGTATCAGCTTACCAATCAGGCTTTCATAGCGGTGGCGGCTGCAGGGCTGGCGCTATGGTTCGCGGTGCACCTCAGGCATCGTATGGCGGGATACCTTGAAGGGAAGGACGGTCGGCTCCTGGCAACTTTGCTGTTGGTGGGCGTCGTCATTTTATGGGTTCTGGGGTTCGGTCTGCTGCACGACCTTTACCGCTTCGCGCCAACCTGGTTCTGGGCCCGGGTCAGTTTCCTACCGGCTGTAAAGGACCTTCTCGGGTGGCTGATCGCCATAGCTATGACGCTCACTGTCATCGGAGGCACAGGAGGTATAGCGGCTCTGTTGATGCGACGCTACGGACTGGCAGGAATCCTGGTCTGCGCCGTTTCGGCCGTGATAGGCGGGTTGGTTGCATCGATAGCCGGTGCATGGGGAGGTAGTGTGTTTGTCGGGGCTGCTGTAGCGGTGGGAGGGACAGTGGTTGCGGCCGTTTGGCTGGACCACACAGCCCGGAATAGTGTGCTGATAACTCTTCTAGGGCTGGCCTTACTCGGGGCCCTGGTTCATTTGCCTATAAAGGGTGAATTGGGCAGGGTGATGGTCAGGAGGGTAGTCGTCGAATCGGCGGAGTCGCTCAGAGGGACGGGAGTCGGAGTGAGCCCCGAAAAGGTCACCACCCTCAGGAGCAGATTGAGGCTTACCGTATCAGAAAGCGTAGATGAAGTATTCGGAGGTTCCCTGTTATCGCCGGGCAGTCACAGCAGGAGTGCGTTCCTGGTCTGGCGTAATCTGGGGCTGGATGAACAGGATCTTACCGGCGGGGTCCAGGTCATTGACGCCTCAGGTGCCGTTGCAGGGAGCTTCTCGACGGTCACGGATCTTTTCGAGGTTTCAATCATAGACAGCATGATCGCCAGGGTTTCCCTTGGCGAAGGTCGACTTGCCCTCACGGCTGGTACCCCGGCTTACTTCGGGGAGGAAACGCTGATTATGGCGGTGCCAGGTCCAGATGGGGTAGGGTCTCTTATGGTGGGACTTAGGCGGAGGCCATTGGGGTTTTTGGCGGCTGGTGAGGATCGTCTCTGGATGCAGCCCGATCCGGCTGGTATCTCGGAGCGGTCGGGAAGACTTGCCGGTGTACTTTTTGTCAGGGTCTACGACGAGGCATACCGCCTGCTTGCGATGCCCCGTAATCCAAGTCTGGCTCCTGCTCCAGGTTCGGTGCCCGTACCGGTTGTAGAGAGGTTGCGGTCCGGTGGCGGTTCCGGTGTCTGGTTCAGGCGAGGCTGGTGGGTAGGCGGTAGTGCCGACGAGTATTATTTCTGGCTGGAAACCCCCTCGGTCCGTCCACCTGTGCCTGGTGGTGAGGTGTCGGCGGTCGAATCTGTTGAACGGCGGATTGCATGCCTCGGGGTGTTGAGGCCAGGGCTGTGGGGCAGGATCGTAGAAGCACTGAACGTCCTGCTGCTCTTCATCGGGACGATGTTGGTTCTGGCATGGCTGCCGGCTGCTGCAGTTGCAGGGACAGGGGTTCCTCTGAGCAGATCACTGCGAAGGGTCTCATTCCGTACACGGTTGATGATTCCGCTGCTGGTAGTGGCTCTTGTACCTCTGGTGGCGCTGTGGATGCTGACGAGGGGCTTTATCCTCAACAGAGAGGAGGCAGCGTGGGAAGAGAGTCTGGATAGGAGTCTGCAGGAGGTACAGAGATCCATTCTCGGCCAGACAGAGGATTGGTCCGAAGAACTCGCACGGGAGAGTGAGTTCGGGGGCGCATGGTTGGCAGGAGAGCAGGGGGGTGGAACCCAATGGGCCCTTTTCGACGCAAACCTGGTCCGCTATGCAGGAACCCTGACGGACTCGCTTGCTGACCGGATTCCGCTCAGAGAACTTCGAATGGGTCGTGGCAGAAGATCTTTCGTATTCCGATCCGGCTCCCTATGGTCTGCTGCAGTAGCTCCGGTCGGGACGCGTTTTTCGCGCGGAGCCGCCCTGATAGTCCGGCCCTTCTCCGAGGAACTTCTCCGCCAGGCCTCCGAGCAGTCCCCGTGGCAAGTCGACCTCTTCGAGGATGGCCGGCTCAGATACTCTACCGAGTCTGCACCCTACACCGCGGGTCTCCTGGCCCCGATGATGCCGCCCGAAGCTGGATGGGAAGGAAGCAGGGGACGTGATGTCGGAACCTTCCGTTGGGGGGAGTTGGGAGGCCTGCGCTACCTGTTCTCTTACAGGCCACTCACAGATTATTCAGGTATAGCTGTGGCCACTATCGCCCAACGCCGTTTCGGGCTGTGGGGACTGAACGATCCCGATCTTGAGAGGTTGTTCACCACGGTTGCCAGTATCTACATACTGCTGGTGGTGGCGGTAACGCTTGTGGCTTTGATGGTGGCCCGGCGCATCTCGAACCCGGTCGGAAGCCTTACACGCTCGGCAGGTCGTGTGGCCGGTGGTGACCTGGAGGTAAACATCCCGGTTACACGCGGGGACGAGATCGGAGGGCTACAGAAGGCATTCCGACAGATGGTGATAGCACTTAGGGAGAACAGGTCGGAGCTTGCCAGGGCCGAGCGAGAAAGAGCCTGGCAGGAGATGGCGCGTCAGGTCGCCCACGAGATCAAGAATCCTCTCACTCCGATGCAGCTCTCGGCCCAGTTCCTGCGCCGGGCCTACGACGAAGGCACCGATGATCTGGGGCGCATCGTGCACGAATGCACGGATGCCATCGTTGAACAGGTTGAAGGTCTGCGCCGCATCGCCAACGAGTTCTCCGCGTATGCCCGCCTGCCGACCGTCCGTCGCGAACCTACCGATCTTAACGAGCCGCTGGAGGATGCTCTGAATCTCTTCGAGCCTGCACTTCCCGCTGGTATCAAGGTAGTACGCGGGCTGGACGGAGATCTCCCCGAAGCCCTCCTCGACTCTGAGCAGATCCGCCGGTTGGCGATCAACCTGATCCGCAACGCGATCGATGCGATGGGTGAAGAGGGAACCTTGACGATCAAAAGCGGTCGGGATGAGCAGGGTGTCTGGCTACAGGTTTCTGATACGGGGGAGGGCATTGCGCCAGAAGTCCAGGAGCGCCTCTTTGAGCCATATTTCTCCACAAAGACCGATGGAACCGGCCTCGGTCTGGCAATTACCAGAGCGATCGTGGATGCCTATGGGGGATCGCTCACGGTTGACAGCCGCCCCGGCGAGGGAACGACGATGACGGCGCATTTCCCCTTCGAGTGATCATAACCTTTCACTCCTACTATATCCATACACGGATCAGTACAGACTGATATCGATTAGTTAGTTTCTGTCCGGAAGCTCTAGAGTTTCCACTAAACATTCCAGACAGTCTTGAAGAGAGCTGGAACTACCCTGTGCGGAGAATCGTTCAAATGGAAACAGCGGCTAGTTACACATACTGGCATTCGGGAATTGAATGCTTCCTGCGTCGGGGGGATTCGCTAGTTTGTCCCCATCCGGATTCCGTTCTGTGGACCGCGAGTCCGGCTGTTGCCGGCGAGCAATCTCCGGATGGGACATGGCGAGGTTTCCACGACAGAAACGAGCAATTTTGCGCAAGGTCAAGGAAGTCAACGGGTTGCGCGGAGACGTACTAACTGTACGCCGCACAAGGAACCCGGCAGGCCGGAATACATCGGCGCTTGAATGCCAGCGTAATTGCGGAGCGGTGCACTTAGTACGGGCAACGGCCGTTTCCAGGGTTTTACTCGCTGGCACTCTGCTGGCCTTTGTTGGGTCGCCGTATGAGTGCATAGCACAGAACGGAGTACCCCTGGCAGCACCGTCGTTGCAGGTCGACCAGGCGGAACAGGAATACCGGTTTATCAGAGGTCTTGTTTCCGATGGGCTCTACCCGACGGCACTCGGACAGATCCATCGGTTCC
Organism: Candidatus Latescibacterota bacterium; assembly: GCA_023135015.1. Lineage (GTDB taxonomy): Bacteria > Blakebacterota > Blakebacteria > Blakebacterales > Blakebacteraceae > JAGLTZ01. Next base: position 6,242 of record JAGLTZ010000332.1, on the reverse strand, counting down.
TGGAAAACCACGCTTCCTCGAAGAGGGTCGAGGAGGTCAGCCTGCTTCAGGCAGAGGTGCACTTCCTGCAGGAACACTACCGCCAGACCGTCGATCTGTTGAAAGCCTTTACGATCGCTTATCCGCAGAGTCCCTACATGGATCAGGCGCTCTATCGCAGGGGTGAGGCCTTCTTCAAGCTGGGCGATTACAAAGCTGCTTCCGAGGATTTCCAGACGATCGGCAGGCGCCGGCCCAACTCCGACCTGCTCGACCGTGCACGCTACTGGTTGGGTGAGGCGATGCTGCGACGGGAGATGCTAGAGGATGCCCGGCAGGCATACCAGAGCGTATACAAACTCACGCCCCACTCGCCGGTGGCTGACTACGCACTCTACAGCATGGGTTGGATCGCACAGAGTAAGGAGGAGTACAGGGATGCGCTGCTCTATTACCAGCGCGTGCTGGATGATTACCCGGAAAGCGATCTGATCTCCTCGTGCCTTTACAAAATAGGGCAGTGCTACTTTGCGCTGGAACAGTACCGCGAGGCCGCAGATACGATGGCCCAGGTCGTGCAGCTCAACCTGGGGCGGGAGGTGTCTGCAAACGCCGGTTTCCTGCTCGGGGAGTCCTACTATCACCTGGAGGAGTACGATCTGGCACGCCGACACTATCAGGACGTGGTTGACAGCTACCCTCGGCATGAAACTGCCTCTGAAGCGCAGGTGGCCATAGGATGGACCTACCTGAATACAGATAATCCGGCAGGAGCTGCCGATGCCTTCGCGAGGACTGTCGAGATGTATCCCGAGAGCCAGGTCGCAGGTGGAGCGCTCTACCGCTCAGGTGTCGCTCTGCGCGAATCAGACCGCGCCAGAGAGGCCCTTGCCGCCTTTCTGGCAACAGCCGAAAGGTATCCCCGTGACGAGTGGGCCGATGACGCCCTGTTAGAAGCGGGGCTGCTGCGTTTTCATCGAAGCGCCTACTCAGAGGCCAGGGAGATACTCTCGAGAATGCTGCGCGATTACCCGGAGAGCTCACTGGGTGCCGACTCAGCCGAACTGATAGGGGAGTGCTGGCTCGCTGAAACCAACTACGCGAATGCCGATACAGCCTTCGGGGCGGTTCTTGAACGTTGGCCTGGAGCCGACGCCGCAGAGATTGCGCTATTCCAGCGCTCCTACTGTCAGTTTCAGCTTGTTGCGCTGCAGGATGCGGCAGCAGGCTTTGCAAGGTACCGGAGGCTCTATCCCGGAAAAGAGCTGGCGCCGGATGCTCTCTTCTTTCAGGCTGAGGCGGTCTACAGCGACGGCTCGTATGAGGAGAGCTCCAGGCTCTACAGGCAGTATCTGGATCGCTATCCAAACGGTTCCCGGGCCCTTGATGCTGCTTATGGAATCGGATGGTCACACTTTTCACTGAGGCAGTATCCCCAGGCGATTGAGTCTTTCCTCCAGGTAGTTGCAGCGCAGAGTGGGGATGAGGCCCTCAAGCGGGATGCTCACCTGCGGATCGCCGATGCCTACTACAACCAGCGACGCTTCCGGGATGCTGGCGTGACCTATAGTAACGTCCTTGAGCGCGATCGTCTGGCCCCTGATGCCGACCAGGTGGCGTATATCTCGGGCGACTCGTTCATCCGTGCCGAGCAATACCGCTCGGCGCTCATGATCCTTGGAGAGATACTCACACGCTATCCCTCGAGCGACCGCTACGACGACGCCCTCTACTGGAGGGGATGGGCCCTCTTCCGGCTGGGGGAGTATGACCGGGCGATAGCGGAGTACAATAAAGTGCTGGAACTGCAGCCTCCCAGCGAACTTGCACCGGATGCCAGGTACGGTATCGGAGATTCTTATTACAACGCAGGCGATTATGAGGAGGCACTCTCCTCGTACCGGGCGCTGGCCCGGGCACATCCCGGGGACAAGTGGCTCGCCGAGGCGGTGGGCGGGATGCAGTGGGCGCTCGTACAGCTCGGCCGTGATGAGGATGCCGAACGGATAGCAGGAGAGATGCTGGAACCGTCTGCTCCATCATCCGTCCGGGCGCAGGTCAGACTGCAGCAAGGCAAGTTCTTATTCAATCAGGAACGTTTCGCCGACGCGACAAATGTTTTCAGGGATCTCGCAGGGAGCGTAACAGCAGTTACAGGAGAGGCGCTCTACTGGCTGGCACAGGCGTATCAGCGGAACGGAGATGTCGGGCAGGCCGAGAGTTCATTTAGCCGGCTTCTGGATCGCTTTCCTGAAAGCTCATTTGCGGGGGAGGCCAGGCTGCGTCTGGGTAAACTGCAGTTCGACAGGGCGGCGCATGCCGAAGCGATTCGCACCCTGGAACCACTGACTACTGCTTCTCTACCTGTGCGGGCCGAGGCGCTCTACATCTCTGCTCTCTGTAACCGCGCGCTGGCCGATCCCACCCGTACGGAAGTCGAGCTGCGCAGGCTGATAGATGATTACCCCGGCAGTCCTCTGGCGGTTCAGGGGCGGCTGCGGCTGGCTGAACTAGCGCTGGAGAGACACAACTACAATATCGCGCAGACCCAGGTTAATACGATTCTGGCGGAGCGCACCGACGAACTCGCTGCAGAGGCGCAGTTTTTAGCAGGTGAGATACTATACGCCCAGGAGCGCTGGAGTGATGCGGAGGTCCAGTATCTGAAAGTGAAATATGTTTACCCTGCCTTTATAAGATGGATAGCAAAAGCTCTCCTGCGTGCTGGTGAGGCCAATATCCATCTGGAGAATTATGAAAAGGCCCGGAGCCTGCTGCAGTCCGTGCTAGATGATTATCCGGATTCTCCTGTGATTGACCAGGTCCGAACTGCACTGGAGCGAATCCCGAGATGATGCGATTAAGCTCGCTTCTGCTGGCCACCGCATTAGTCGCTCTGCCCCGGAGCGCTTCAGGACAGGCAGGGGGATCTCTAAGTCAGGCGCATCAGGACAGTGTGGCTAAACGCCGGACACTGCCACCCCTGGCCCTTCCGGACATCGTTATCTTCGGCCGGAGCACTGCTACTGTAAGGGAAGGAAGCAAGCTATTCCCCGCCGGTAAGCGGACCGCGCTAGACAGAGAGGTGGGGGCACCGGTTGGGGAAAAGGGGGGAAGCCGTACCGGATGGGGAGGGGGAAGGATGCTGGCTGCCCAGGAGAGGACGGGACCCGGGCGCTGGGTACGCGCCTACCTGCGCGGCGGCACTTTCGGAGAATTGATTGCCGGCGGTGATGCATGGTTCGACGTTCAAAATTGGAAGCTGTTGGCTAACCTGGTAGCCGAGGGCACAGGAGGGCATCTGCCCAACAGCTCTTCCTTTGGCGGAAGGGGCAGAGTATCGGCGATCCGGTATCTCGGCCCAACAACCGTACTGCGCATGGGAACCGGCTATGGTGCCGGGAGGGGTGAGGAATGGGGTGTAGGCGCACCTTCGGCAGTCACCCCCATCCCCCCTGGGGTTCCATCGGGTGCCGTTCGTACCTGGTTTAATGCCGACTACTCCATGGAGCTGGAGGGGATGATCCGTAGAGGGGTCTCTGTACATGGCGGAGTAGGAGGGAGAAAAACCGGTTTCAACGACGATGTGCGGGGATCTGATCTGCAACCGCGCAGTCAGGGTGGGTGGATAGAAGCGGGGCTGGAATGGCTTACTGGCCGTACTATTATGGATCTCACTGCTCGTAACGAAGGCGACAGGGTTAGCGGGCCCCAGCCCACTCAGAGGGCGAACCTCTCCTCGGTACGGTTGACGGTAAGATCCCTCATAGGTGAAACGAGCAACATTCTCGCCGGAGCTGTCTGGTACCAGGTTGACGCAGGTCTCGGCCTGGTGACCCGTATCTGGCCGCTGGCAGAATTTACTTCCCAGTATTCAGAGCGGTTCAGCATGTATGTGCGCTATCGACCGCAGATCGACTACATGACGCTGGGAGCGGCCCGGGAACAGAATCCGTTCGTGGCCAACAGCTATTCGGTGGTCCCGCGTGAGGAACGATTCCACTTCTGCATCGGCCTGCGATATATCGTGGCACTACACCTGACGATGGAATTCCAGGTTGCACGGCGACAGTTCGACCGACTTCCCCTCTGGCGCCTTGTAACAGAATCAGATCCCTGGAGCGACGGTCTGTTCAAACTCGATGGTGTTGGACCGGTCGGGGTGAATTCGACCCGGCTGAGCCTGGAGGGAACGCCGGGTGACAAGCTCGCGCTCAACGGGGAAATGGTTCTGCGCGATCCCTCAGGGGGCGGTCTTGCGGAACTTCCACACGTTCCGCGCTTACAATTCTCAGGAGGCATTGACGGCAGAGGTCCGTGGGGCCTCGAGCTGGGTGTACGTGTCACACATCTGGGTGAGCGCTTCGGGGCCGGTGAGGAAGTGAGCCTTGCCTCACGCAGGATGTCTCCTGCCACCGATCTGGGCATCCGTATCTCTCGTGGTTTCGGATTGTCTCTGACGGCATGGCTGGAGTTGCGGAACGTCCTGGACGAGGAGATTACGCTGTGGGAGGGATACCCGCTGCCCGGAAGGACCTCGGCAGTCGGCCTTTCAATTCGGTTTTGAGGCACTGGTCTTAGAGGAGGCGTAAATGAGCATCTTTTCCATCCTGTTGAAGGGTGGCTGGTTGATGATCCCTATCGTGATCTGCTCCTTTATAGGGGCGGGGATCATAGTGGAACGGTGGCTCACTCTTCGAAGGGCGAGGGTGAATACCGGCACCCTGATGAACAGGGTGCGCCAGTCTCTGCGTGGAGGAGAGGTGGGCAGAGCCCTGGATATCTGTGATGAGACCCCCGGGCCGGTGGCCGGCATGCTCAGGGAAGGGGTCCTGCGGGCGGGTGCAAGCCGGGACCTGATAAAGGAAACGGTGGAATCTGCCGGTAAGGCGGAGCTGTATAAATTGGAGCGCGGGCTCGATTCACTCGCCACCGTAGCCGGTGTTGCCCCCCTGCTGGGATTTCTGGGGACCGTTACCGGTATGATCAGGGCTTTCATGGATATCCAGGCATTGGGCGGACAGGTGAACGCTAATGTGCTTGCCGGAGGGATCTGGGAAGCCCTCATGACCACAGCAGCCGGCCTGACCGTTGGAATTCCTGCGCTGATTTTCTACAACTGGCTTGTGGGACAGGTACGCCACTTCGTATTCGAGATGGAACGTTCCAGCATGGAGCTACTCGACCTGCTCGGGGACAAGGAAGTCAGGACAGGTGCATTGAAGGCACTGGAGGCGGAGCATGGACTTTGAGCCAGAGCGGAAGCCGATCGTTGCCTTTAGTGCAATCGGCCTGACCGATATCGTTCTACTGCTGCTCATTTTCTTCCTTCTCAGCAGTACATTTATCCTTCAGCCGGGGATCAAGGTTGAGCTTCCAGAAGCCCAGGTTGTCGAGACGGTAGAAAGACAGATACTGACCGTGACCATTCCAATAAGCGGTGGTGTTTACCTGAACGATGAACCTGTATCGCTGGCTGAGCTGCCTGCAAGACTGCAGCAGGAACTGGCCGGAGGCTTGGATAAAGACATTATTCTGCGCGCCGATGAAGACATACCATTCAAGCGCGCGGTAGAGATCATGGATATCGCCAAGCGGGTCGGAGCGGGGCGCTTTCTGGTGGCTACTCGGACAAAGGAGGAGGGTGGTAGCCAGTGAGAATCGATGTCTACGACATTCGATTCCAGGGCTGGGCCGCATCAACGCTTTTCCATTTGATCCTTGTGGGTATTTTCTTCATGATCGGGGTTCAGTTAGAAACCTGGGTGGAAGAGTACAGCGAAGTGCTGCTGTTTGACCTGTCTCCCGCACAGGCTTCCCGCGTGGATGATGTCTCCTCCGGCTTCCCTGTCGCCACTGCCCCAGAGCAGCTCGAAACTTCAGCAGTTGTGAAGCTTCCTGTGCGCCGTCCGGTTCCTGTTCGGCCTGAGGAACTGAACGTGGTTGCCGACCGCAGGGAGGCCCGTATACCGCGACTGCAGCCATCCAGACTGCTTGCTGATCTGGAACGAGCCGGCCGGGAACGTCCGCCTGCATCCCGCCAGGGAGGGCCGACTGGCGATAAGGAGTCACCATCCCTGCCTGGTCTTCGTGAGGGACTTCTTCTTCCCGATGTACAGCCCTCGGCGGTCGGTGTAGGGCCAGACCTGCCTTATCTCATCGAATGGATAGGGCGCAGCCGGGAGATCGTGCGAAGCGCCCTTCCAGAATACCCGGAAGGCGTGGATAGGGATGTGGAGCTGCGTTTCAGATTCTCTGTTACC
>JAGLTZ010000331.1 GCA_023135015.1 Candidatus Latescibacterota bacterium | reverse complement strand
CTCCTGTAAACGCCCCCTTCTCGTGGCCGAACAGATCCGACTCGAGGAGGGTATCACTTAGGGTAGCACAGTTGACTACAACGAATGGGGTGCCGGAGCGGGTACCTTTCTCCCAGATAGCACGGGCCGCCAGTTCCTTCCCCGTGCCCGTCTCACCGGTCAGAAGCACTGTCGACTCGGTAGCTGTAACCCTATCCATCCTGTCCATGAATTCCTTCATGGAGGGGGCCTGACCACCAACAAATGCATAGAGGTCTGCCTGACGACGCCGGCTCTGCTTTACCTCCCTCTCCAGGATTCTCCGCTCGACAGCGCGATCCAGAACAAGCAACAGATGATCCGGGTCGGGAGGCTTGGTCAGGAAGTCGAACGCCCCGCTCTTCATCGCCCGTACTGCCCTCTCGATATCCCCGTGACCGGTAAGGATGATCACCGGCAGGTCGGGTTCGAGGAACCTGACCTCATCGAGGACCTCCTGTCCTTCTTTACCGGGCATAACCAGGTCCAACAGTAGAGCGTGAGGAGGATGCTTCTGGACCGCACGGACTGCTTCGATCCCGTCAGCAGCCTCAATCACTTCCCACCCTACCGAACTCAGCAGATCGGCAAGGGATTCGCGCATTTCGCGTTCGTCGTCTGCTATGAGAATTCGTTTCACGATACTGTCACTCCGGTAACTGGATAGCGAAGGTTGTACCTTCAGGAGAGGTTTCACGAAGCTGAACGTTTCCTCCCTGCAGTTCTACCAGTTTTCGGACCAGGAAGAGTCCGAGACCGAAACCGGCGGTTCTCTCCATCGTCCCGGTTACTTCACCCCGCTCAAAAAGAGTCGGTACACGGTCCTGGGGAATCCCCGGGCCCTGGTCCGAAACCGTCAGCTCCCACCCCTTCCACATTCTCTCGGCTCCTATAGATATGGATGTGTCCTCTTCAGAAACTTTTAGGGCGTTGTCCACAAGGTTGCTCAGGACCTCCTGCAGCAGGAGCGGGTCGGCCAGTGCAACCGCCTCCTCTAAGACAGCGTTTTCCAGCGTGACCCCTGTTGCGTCGGCCATCAATTTATGTCGTTCGATCACATCGGACGCCACGTCCGCCAGCCGGCATGATTCCAGCTGGGGTTCCACCCTTCCCGCCTCCACCCGTGCGGCGTGGAGCAGCCGCTCCACCATGTGCCCAAGCCGCAGCGCGTTCCGCTCGATCCCCAATGCATCGGTGCAGCCCTTCTCGTCACCGGCATCTTCGCTTCGCCTGGCCATCAGGGAGGCACGCAAGGTTATTGCCGAAAGGGGAGACCTGAGGTCGTGGCTGACCAGCGAAAGAAAATCATCTTTGAGCTGGGCGAGGGCTTCCAACCGTTCCTTTTCGGCGGCCTCGGCGAGCAGTCGTCTCTGGAGAACTTCCCGATGCAGCCCGGTCGAGGCCAGACCTATCAGCGTTTCGAGCAGGGCCCTGTCATAAGTATGGTATGCCATCCCGGAACGTTTGGGCCCCAGCCACAACTCGAGTCCGTCCAGGTCGTGGAACGGAAGGCGCAGCAGAGGCTCCTCTATCAGATCCGCGCTTTCAACGTTATCACAGTATCCCGTCCACCTATCCTCCATGTCCACAACCTGCACCCATGTTGGCATGACCGTCTGCAGAATCTGGCTGCGGAGGAAGTTGAGAATCGCAACCCCTGTCAGACTCCGGTCCAGTTCATCGCTGAATGCCCGTACGGTCCTCCCGTAGCTGTACTTGGAACGAAAAAACAGCCTGTTGACGATGCGCTGGACCCGCCTGCGCAGCGGCTCGTAGAGCAGATGAAAGAGGAGCAGGGGAATCGCCAGGATGGCCGCTATTCCCGGATCGAGCTGTGGTAGATCTGGCACCAGCGACTTGAGGAACAAGTAGCCTAAAAATACGAAGGCTCCTCCGAACACAAGATAGACCACAACTGTGGCGGGACCGTACATCAGCCCCTGGCGCACGACCACGGAGATATCCAGCAGGTTATGTCTCATAACCGAAATTACCAGGCTGATCGGAAGCAGCGGGAGTAACAATAAAGCCATCGCTTCTGGCACCGGCGGAGTAAGGTCGAACGCACGCGGAAGGATAATAAGGGCCAGCGGCAGGATCCCACCCATCACCGTTCCGAAGAGGATCCAGCGGATCCGGTTCCGGGTCCCCCAGTCTGTCGACCGGCGGTAAGCCACTGAGAAACCCGTTCCAACAAGAAGGACTGTGGCTGTCAGGAAGATCCACAGCACGTATTGGCACCTGAGGCAGAGCTGAAAGCCGATGCCCGATCCGGCACCGACGTACAAAACGATCCCGGTCGCAATGCAGGTACCCAGAATAGTCCCGAAGATCCACGCAGCGCTTTTTAACCAGCCCAGACGGCTCCAGAATCCCGATTCTGGATAAAAGGCGGAGGCAAAGGAGAGTAAGGCCGGCGCCACGAGGGCATATGTGTACGCCCAGAATAATCCTGGCAGCCACCTCCAGAGGCCGGGTCCCAGCGGGGCTCCACACTCCTCCAGCGCGACGGATGTGCCCAGAAAAGCCAGCGTCGCCGCCAGGGGTATGGTGGCCGGATGCCTTTTACGGTGATACAGCAGAAATGCCGCAAGACCCAGAGTAGTCACTCCTACGAGGATCAGGGTCAGCAGACCCGAGCGGTGGTACCCGCTGGCAACTGTGACCGATCGCTCCTCCGGGACATGGAGCCCTGCGCCTTCGACCCGCTCCAGACCGAGCACAACCGTCTCTCCCTCACTCCGGCCCGCCAGAGCCAGGCGGACGTGCCAGCCGCGGTGCACGCGCATCCCTTCGACTTCGCAGAGCAGCAGTGGTCCTTCAGCTATGCCGACGATCTCGAGTCCCTGTGGGCCGGTTCTCACCTCTTCAGGCAGCGTGGTACGCAGTGTGTAGCGGTAGAGGCCGGCAATCGTACAGACAACGAGGAAAACCCATGCGGCCCATAGCGGTAGGCGGGATGATCCGGCGGCAATCATGGCAGGGTGAGTCTACTGGCAGCGTGGCACTCT
>JAGLTZ010000330.1 GCA_023135015.1 Candidatus Latescibacterota bacterium | reverse complement strand
AAGGAAAGTAGAACGGACAAGACCCCTGGCAAAGATATCACGGAAATCGCACGCTTCGGTGGTGCAACCGGTCGTATTATCATTAAACATGCTCCCTGCAGACGGATGGATTATAGGTATTATTGAAAACTGAAAGGTGTAACAGTGCCTCTATCAATTCAGACCATTACTGTGGGACCTCTGGCGGTAAACTGCTACCTAGTCGGTGACTCCGAAAGCAGGGAGGCCATCATTATTGACCCCGGGGCGGAACCGGAGCGGATCCTGGCGGCCGTATCCAGCGGAGGCTGGACCGTCAATTGCGTTATTGTCACACACGCACACTTCGATCACGTACTGGCAGCAGAAGTCGTGCTGGAAACCACGGGCGCGCCATTCCTGATGCACCCTATGGAGGTGATATTGCTTGAAAGAGTGCCTGATGTCGCCCTGAGGTGGCTTGGCGTCAACACCGATCCTCCACCGCATCCTGAGCGTCTTGTCACAGAAGGTGACACCATCAGGGCGGGAGATTATTCGTTCACGGTCGCGGAGACACCTGGCCACTCGCCCGGAGGAATCTGCCTGGTCGGTGAAGAGGAGGTTTTCGTAGGCGATACTGTATTCGAAGGGAGCATCGGCCGCACCGATCTGCCCGGTGCGAACCTCGAAACACTCATAACGAGCATCCGTGAGAAACTGCTTCCACTGGATGGAGGAACGGTTCTATATCCGGGTCACGGCCCACCCACCACCATAGATTGTGAGAAGAAGACGAATCCGTTTTTCCTGCAATATTTCGGCTGATCTCCCCTAATCGGTACCCACGGCAAGGTAGAAGATGCCCCAGGCCCCCGGCCCGGCATGGGCACCAATAACAGGCCCGATTTCCAGATGCAACATTTCCGCCGGGCAGTAGCGCCTCTCGAATTCTTCGCCCGCCCTCTGCGCCATTTCAGGATTGGCACCGTGTGCAGTCACACCAACTATAGGAACTCCCTCGGGTATCTCATCATCCAACCTTTTTAAAATCTCCTCGAGGCCGCTTTGTGAGGAACGCACCTTATGGACCGCCTCCAGCATACCGTCCTGTATTGTTAGAACGGGCAGTAGTCCCAGGACCTGACCAACCCACCCTCGCAGCCTGCTGACCCGCCCCCCCTTGATAAGGCATTCAAGGGTCTCCAGCACGCAATAGAGCCTCGAGTGACGGCGCATCTCGTCCAGCCTGTACACCAGCTCCCTTACTCCCTTTCCCTCTCGTGCCTGTCGCGCCAGCTGCAGGCCCATGGCACCCATCGGCACTGTAAAGGTCTCGGAATCGACTACCGTGATCCGATCCCGATCCACTTCCTCGGCGGCATTCACAGCAACCTGAAAAGTCCCGCTCATTTTCCCGGAGAGGTGAACCGAAAGGACCTCCTCGTAGGAGTGCAGGGCCGTTTCATAGACATCCTCCAGATCGCCGGGAGCCGGCTGGCTGGTAGTCGGGTGGAGAGGGTGTGTGCGCAGCATTTCATAGAACCGGTCGGTTGTCAGTTCCACCTTGTCTTTTAATACTTCATCCCCGAAAGCAATCAGGCAGGGAACAACTGTAATTCCAGCCTCGGCGGCCAGTTCAAGCGACAGGTCGCATGTCGAATCCATCACAATCCCGACTGTCTGTCTCTGCGAGCGCGGTTTGATCTGGATCCGACGGGAAGTGAGGGCATCCGTCTGTGCCTGCATATCTTCGGCTCCGGCATCCAGAAGGGTTCCGACTTCCTCGAGCAGGGCGAACACCTCATCTGGGGAATTGGTATGTATATGCACCTTAAGCAGATCGGAGTCGCCACCCACGATGAGAGAATCCCCCATCTTTTTAAGACGGGTCTTCAACTCCTGGGCGCCGATACCAGGTTCCTCGACAAGCGCCTGCGTGCAGTACCTGTAGGTAAGGCTGGCCGTTTCGCCTGCTGCTTCCAGGGCCTGGGCGGAAGCGGCGGCTGCGGGCTCCGAGCGGGCCGGATGTAGAACACCGCGGTTAATTAACTCGCTTATCCCCTCGAGCATGTGTACGAAGCCCTGGGCACCGGCATCCACGACTCCGTGCTTCTTGAGCAACGCCATCTGCTCCTGTGTGCGCGCGAGGGCGAGCTTCGCCCGTTCGAGGGCGCCGTCGAGAATGGCTCCGATATCCCTGGGTTCACGACTGAGGCTGGTCACGGCACGCGACCACTCCCTCATCACGGTAAGTATGGTCCCTTCCACCGGTTCCACTATCGCATCGTACGCTCTCTGGGAGGCCTTCTGGCAGGCCCTGGCCAGTTCCTCGCGGTGAAGGCGGCGGGTGCCCCTGCCGAATCCCTCCAGAAATCCACGCGTGAACTGCGCCAGGATGAAACCGGAATTCCCCATGGCACCTACGAGCACGGCGCGGCCGAGTTCGTCACGTACTTCGTCGAGTGAAGGACGGTCGAGGTGAGCGATACCGTCGACCGCGTAGGCGAGTGTCATAGCCATATTTGTACCGGCATCACCGTCCGGCACGGGAAATACGTTTATGGAGTTGAGATGCTCACGGTGGGCGTTTACCCAGTTGGAGGCCGCGATAAACGTCTTCTGAAGCCGCGCACCGTTTAAGTAGCGTATTGCCATAGGGTTTTAGTCTACCCTCACCCCCCTACCTGTCAAGGCACGGCACTCCGCAGGTGTCACTGCGCTACGTCGAGGAACAGGCTCCTAGCGCAAGCCCCGGGGCACCTCTTCCTTCCTTATAGCCCCCCAATCGCCGGCCGCACCGAACACCTCACCCGGATTGCTCTCCCACGATCCCATCACATATGCCTTGCGGAGATCGAACTGCCCGGACATTGTCGCCGTGATCTGCACAGTATCGGCCCCGGCCCTGATTCGTGTTACCGTCACCTCACCGAGTGCGGTCGTGGTCATATCAACGTAGATGGTGCCTGTAAATCTCAGTTCGAAATCACCCCACGCGGTTATGTTCCCCGACACCACTCCATCCAGGGTGCACGTTCTATCCTCAGCTATGATCATGACCAGCTGACCGTTGATGGAAACAGGATGTGTCCCATAACCGACGAATCCCTCCCATCTGCCTGTCAGGGGAACCGGATCGGGGTCTACGGGATCTCCGCACGAGGCTGTGGAAACCAGAATAAGCAGAAGCGAAACCAATATTAACGGCCCGGTATTACCCCGGCCCTGAAAAAAATGAGCTGTATACAAAACTCTACCTCCACGCTTTGCCATATGTACCACAAACGCGGATTACATCTTCAGATGAAATGACCGGTTTGACACCACTTAGTATACCGTTCCGCAATTACGGAGCGGTG
>JAGLTZ010000033.1 GCA_023135015.1 Candidatus Latescibacterota bacterium | reverse complement strand
GAAGCTGAATGGGAATATGCAGCCAGGGGAGGAACCCGGAGTCCCTTCTATTTTGAGGGGAATCCTGAGCGTTTTACACCTACCGGTTTGAGGCAAAAGATTTTCGGGGTGGATACCGCCAGAATTGCATCACATGTCATTTATACGATGAACAGCGGGGGTAAGCCGGCCAGGCCTGGGCGCACTCGGCCCAATCCATTCGGACTGGTAAATATGCTCGGGAATGTAGCTGAATTCTGCTCTGATTATTATGCACCTGATACCTATGCAAAATTTACCGGAGATCCGGTTAATAATCCCGGGGGACTGACATCGGGGACTGAATATGTCATCCGGGGAGGATCCTACAGGGATGAAGCGGACCGTGTACGCTGTGCGGCAAGGGGAAAAACACGGACCAAAGATTGGAAGAAAACCGATCCGCAAATCCCGAAAAGCATCTGGTGGTATACCGATGCCACTCATGTAGGATTCCGGGTGGTTTGTGATTATCCAAAGTAAAACAGTAATTTTAAGCGCAAATAAAACAAAGATTATGGAACAATCAAAAAACACAAATCGCAGACAATTCATAGGCAATGCAGCAGCACTGGGAGCCTTGGGTATAGCCGGATTCAGCCAGATTCTTCATTCGTGCAAGCCCGGAGGTAAGCCTGTTGAACTTGGACTTACACCCTTCCTTGACAGGGCGCCCGACGGAGAACCCCTGCGCGCCGGAGTGATCGGATGCGGAGGGCGTGGAACCGGGGCAGCCATTAATTTTTTAAATGCAGGCAATGATCTGAGTATTGTTGCAGTGGCAGATGTTTTCCAGGACCGGATCGATTCCTGCAGGGAAAAAATCAAGGATGAAAAAGGAGTGGAAATCGATGATGCAAATTGCTTCATGGGATTTGATGCTTACAAGCGCCTGTTGGAAACCGATGTGAATTACATCATAATAGCAACACCCCCATATTTCAGGCCCGAACAGTTTCAGGCTGCCGTGGAGGCAAGAATGCATGTTTTTATGGAAAAACCCGTTGCTGTCGACCCGGTCGGAGCCCGCATGATCATAGCTGCTTCCAGAGAGGCCGAGGCCGCCGGTTTATCTGTGGCGACCGGCACCCAGCGCAGGCATGCCAGGGATTATACGGAAGTTTTCAAACAGGTCAGATATGGAGCCATTGGCGATATAGTGGCGGCCAATGTTTACTGGAACTCGGGCAAACTATGGCACCGTGACCCGCAGCCGAAGCGGACAGAAATGGAGAACATGCTCCGCGACTGGGTGAACTGGACCTGGCTCTCGGGCGACCATATCGTCGAGCAGCATTTGCACAACATCGACGTGATCAACTGGTTCACGGGCATGCATCCGGTCAAGGCACTAGGTTTCGGAGGGCGCCACAGACGGCAGACCGGCGACCAGTTCGACTTCTTCAGCATCGACTTCGTCTACGAGAACGGAATCCATATCCACAGCATGTGCCGGCAGATCTCCGGCTGCTCGGATAACGTATCGGAGCATGTCCGCGGGACGAAGGGATACTCCAACTGCGTGAATACCCTGTTCGAGCCGGACGGCGAGATGATCTGGGAGTACCCCTATGAGCTGGATGAGGAGGGCAACCCGAAAAGGTTGGGCAGCCAGGCATACTTCCAGGAGCACATCGACCTGGTTACCGCCATCCGAACGAATAAGCCGATCAACGAGGCGGAGAACACGGCGATTTCAACCATGACGGCCATCATGGGCCGCATATCGTGCTACACCGGCAAAGAGGTGACCTGGGAGGAGATGATGAACTCCGACCTGAAGATCGGACCGGACAAAATCGAGGTGGGCCCGAGTGACTACAGGGCGGTCGTCCCGGTACCGGGAACCCCGTAAGGGTCGGAAAGGAGCATGATATCCGATGAATCGGGCTCAGAGGATACTATTTCCTGAGATGATCAGACTGATCTCCACGGTATTTCTGGCCGTCGTCTGTGTGGCGGCCGCACCGGCTCGGGTAGAAAAGCCACCGGTAGATGGGGCGACACCTGCTATCCATCGGATAGAGAGGACGAGTCCGGATGTGCTCCTCGGGGCTATGGAGACCGAACTCGAGCGGTCGTTCTCGAGGCTGAAGGAGGAGGGAGAGACACCCCTCTACTACCTCTCGTATTCGCTTACCGAAATCGGGGAAACTTCCATAGCGGGAGTCCTGGGGACGGTTAACAGCAGGCGATCCAACCGGAACCGCTATCTGGATGTGGATGTGAGGGTGGGGGATATGGATTTCGACAATACCCGCGAATCCCGGACACGAAGGCTGGGTGGGTTCCGCCAGTTGATCCGGGCGCCTCTAGACGATGATGAACTCGCGCTGCGGATCGCTCTGTGGGAGAGGACCGATACCGTATTCAAGGAAGCCCAGGAACACTATGAGAATCTGCGTACAGAGGCATCGCTCGAATCCCGTCGTGAGGATCCATCCGGCGACTTCAGTCCCGCCGACCCGGTGGAGTACATGGAGCCCCTGGCATCGATAGAAGTCGACGTGGAGCAGTGGGAGGATCTGGCCTGCACGTATTCGGCTCTCTTCCGCGGACACCCCGATATCTACCGTAGCAGGGTGGAGCTGACCGCAACCACCACAGACAAGTACATGGTCAGCAGCGAGGGGACCCGTACGCTGGTTTCGAGCGCCACGTTGCGGCTGGTTGTATATGCGTGGACCAAGGCAGAGGACGGGATGGAGCTTTACCTGTACGAGATCTACGATGTGAATACTCCCGACAGCTTCCCCGAGCCTGAACAGGTCCAGGCCGATATAGTGCGCCTGATTGCGGATCTGGAGGCACTGCGTACGGCGCCTGTCGTGGAGCCCTACGCCGGGCCTGCCATCCTGCAGAACCGTGCGGCCGCAGTCTACTTTCACGAGATCTTCGGCCACCGCATTGAGGGACACAGACAGAAGAGCGAACGGGAGGGGCAGACTTTCACTTCCAAAGTTGGCGAACAGATCCTGCCCACCTTTATGGATATCTATGATGACCCGACATTGACGGAGTATGCCGGCGAGGACCTGAAGGGACACTATACCGTGGATGACGAGGGGGTGATGGCACAGCGGGCCGATATCGTCGTCGACGGGGTTCTAAAGGGCTTCCTTATGTCGCGCAGTCCAATCAGGGGATTTCCCGTCAGCAACGGTCACGGCCGGCGGCAGAACGGCTACCGTACTGTCTCCAGGCAGGGAAACCTTGTCGTAGAGAGCTCGCGCAGGATCCCGTATGACGAGTTAAGGGAGCAGCTGATCGAGCAGGTCAAGGCGCAGGAGAAGCCGTACGGATTGATCTTCAGCGACATTTCCGGTGGTTTCACATCTACCGGCAGGATAGGACCTCAGAGCTACAAGGTGGAGCCGCTGCTGGTTTACAGGGTCTACCCCGACGGCAGGCCGGATGAGCTGGTCCGGGGCGTGGATATCGTAGGTACCCCACTCACCAGTCTTTCCAAGATCGAGATAACCGGAGACGACCCGGCCGTCTTCGACGGCTATTGCGGCGCCGAATCCGGTCAGGTTCCGGTCTCGGCTGTATCACCTTCTCTGCTCGTCTCCGAAATCGAGGTGGAGAAGCAGAGGAAGGCTCCCACAGGGCCGCCCGTACTTCCCATGCCGCCTATGGAGCCCGAAACCTCTTTCGCTGAATGGGCCCCTTCGGAGGCTGTACGGCGGGCGCTCCAGAGCGAGCCCGTGATGCTGGCGATGGGTGACGAGCTCGGGCGCAGCATGGGTGAGCTGCAGCTACCCGACAGTGAGGCTCCCTATCATCTCACCTACCGGGTCGACGACCGTAACCGGTGGAATATCGAAGCATCGTTCGGAGCCGTGCGGATGGATCTTGAGAGTTCGACCAGGTACGCGACGATAACGCTGAGGGTAGGGGATCACTCTTTCGATAATACCCAGTTCGTAGGGCGTACAGGTCCGGGGCGTCCCGGCTTCACATCAGTACCTATCGGAGACGGCTACGGTTCGGTGAGGCATGCCTTGTGGCTTGCCACCGACAATACCTACAGGGATGCCCTTGCAAAGCTGGCTTCGAAGCGGGCCTTTGCCCGGAATACCCTCATCAAGGATAAGCCGGACGATTTCTCCCCCGCCGCACGGAACATCCACGTGGATATGAAGGAGGCGCCCGAACTGGACAGGAGGCAGTGGCGTGAGAGGATCCGCGAGGTGAGCGCCCTCTTCAGATCAGCCCAAGGCCTTCAGAGGTCGGAAGTAAGATTGAGCGAGGAGAAAAAGGTCACGCGCCTGGTGGACAGCGAAGGGGCTGTGATCCGGCAAACGAGGACTGACTATGAGCTGATCATAGCTGTGCAGACCCAGGCGGAAGACGGTGCCTCCATTGCCGACTACAGGGCCTGGCACACCAGATCGCCGGGGGATCTGCCGGACAGGCGCACCATGATCAGCGAGGCGCGCAACCTGATAACCGAACTGCAATCGATGGCAGAGGCACCTGAGGGGGAACCCTATGTCGGCCCGGTCCTGCTGGTGGAGCAGGCCGCGGGAGAGTTCTTCGCACAGCTCTTTGCACAGGAACTATCCAACCCGCGCGCTCCTCTGTTGGAGAATGAGACATTTGCAGCCTTCTTCGATGACTCCGGAGCACTGGCGAACCGTTTGAACAGGCGGATCCTGCCTGCGACTTTTCAGGTAGTCGACGATCCAACCTGCGAGGCCTGGGATGGAACCCGGCTGGTCGGGCATTACGCCTTCGATGAGGAAGGGGTCGAAGCAAAGCCTCTGGTGGTAGTACAGGATGGATGGCTCAGAGCACTTCCCATGAGCCGTACCCCCACCCGTGATCTGAAGGAGTCAAACGGTCGTGGACGTGCATCGCCCGGAGAGTATGTCAAGGGCAGGCCTTCCAATCTCCTCATAAGCACAGGCGAACCCGAGTCACTGCGGGATCTGAGGAAGAGACTTGTGGAGCTCGCGGAACTCTCCCAGAGTCCCTACGGGATGTTGATCACCAGGATGCATGTGCCCGAGGTCCAGGCGCAGGTGGACCGGCAGAGTCTGACACAGCAGCGGGCTCACGATGCGGCTATTGCCAGCCCGCAGCTCGCCTACCGGATCTATGTCGAAGATGATCGCATGGAGATGGTTCGCGGCTACTTCTTCGATGAGATCGTCATCAGAACGCTCAAGGATATCCTCGGTGCCACAGACGGGGAACATCTGGTGCAGACGAGGCTGGGCGGATACCTGGAAGGGATACCGATAAGTGTAGTCGCCCCGGACATACTGCTGGAGGAGGTCGTTCTGGGGGAGATCAGGGGGAAGCGCGCAATACTTCCGTACCTGTCCAGACCGATACCCGAATAGAGAGCCGGTCGTTCCGGCTACAATCAATCCCTGAAGAAGGATCTGCCTCTGCCATAGCCGGCTCCGGTAGCTACGGCACGCATGTCGATGATTGCGCGCCGGTAATCCAGATATGCCTCCAGGTAGCTGTTGTGGGAATCTACCAGCCGGTTCTGGGTCAGCAGGATGTCCAGGACGTTGAGTTCTCCTGATTCGAACTGCTGCAGGGAGAGCTGGTACGAACGGTCGGCCGCTTCCACGCTCGGCTTCAACAGATTCAACCGGCTCTCGGCCTCCCTGACTCTTGCCGTTGCGCTGGATACTTCCCGTGTGATGGTTTTGATATTCTCTTCTTCCTGAAGATAGTTTTGATCAAGATCGACCTGCTTCGAGGCGACCCTCGCATCGTTCCGGCCCCAGTCCCAGAGCGGCAGTGAGAAGGTGATTGCAGCTCCGCGGGCCTGGTCGGGATCCATCCATGAGTCGGCAAGATTCGGTATCTCCTTCCCCTGCGCATCCAGGCCGAGAGTAATGCTGACATTTCCCGTTAACCTGCCCTGGGAGCGACGTTCACGTATATCCATTTCGTGGTTTTCTCTTCGGATAATAGTCCGACGAATGTCGCTCCGCTGCTGCATCGCTTTCTCCAGGAGAGCCGCCTCATCAATTTCAACCGATATGTATTCCAGCACCGGCTCAAGCCTTATTTCATCCTCAAGGGGAAGACCAATCTCCTGCTTGAAATCGTCCTTTTCGCGGTCGAGCCTTCCGGCCGCAGCAGAAGCCCTGTCACGGCGGGAAGCCAGTTCAACCTCGAGCTGCAGCAGGTTTACTTCGGAGAGGCTCCCACTTTCAAACAGCGGCTGGCCGATGCTGTATGCCTGCTCGATCCGTTCCACTTCCTCCGCTGCCAGCTTATCCTTGTATGTCAACTCGAGCAGTTCGAAGAAGCTCCTGGAAACCTCTGTTTCAATCCTTATCTCCTCATCCTGGAAGCCCAGCCTGGCCTCTTCAAGAGAGAGCTCCGCGCGCCGGATATCATTCTTTATACCGTTTGGCTGCAGGATAGGCTGATCGAACTTGAGGAAAACTGAACCGTAATATTTGTTCGTAGGCGAATACGAAAAGAGATCGACCTGGGATCGGTTCATCACTCCGTTCAGAGAGACAACGCCGTCGGTGCCCAGTGGCTGTTGGATAGATATTCTACTGGAGTATTTAGCAGATCGTTTCTTGATGATGTGTGTTATTCCACTGCTGTCTGTCCAGTCTGTGAGGGATTGATCGAAATCCGGAACTGTAAAGCTCATGCTCGCGTTCGACTTGAGGGCCGCCCGGGTGGCGGCGAGGTTGAATTCCGCGCGCGAAAGGCCCATCCGCCCCCGCTCAATCCGCCAAGATTGATCGAGGGCGTACCTCACGGCCTGATAAAGATCCAGCACGATCACATCCATAGGCCTACCTGTCGGGTAATCTTCTGAATCCTGCGCCACAATCCTGTGCGGTGAACCCAGGGTAAATACCAGTACGAGAGAAACTGATACAATCCGGTAAAGTGCTTTGAAAGACATTTGCAGGGAACTCCTTAAGGCTATGAGCTGGCTTAGTAGTGAGGTAATCAATTACTCGTAGTTCTTACAGGCGAGACCCGGTAAATATTGAATTACCCCGCCGAAAACACCACCTGCAGCGAAAGCATACAATATCGCGGGTTGGAGCGGTGAACAATGTGGTGTACGATCCGCTCAATCCTATGGTATTAAGGGTTACACTGCAATATGTGCCATGGGGTGAAATTGAATAATGGGGTGACAGAGCCTGCCAGGCGTAAACTCGGCCTGTGGATGTGCACGGCCCTGGTGGTGGGCAACATGATCGGGTCGGGTGTATTCCTGCTGCCCGCTACACTTGCAGCCTACGGTGGCATCAGCATGGTCGGCTGGCTTTTTACAGCCGCCGGTGCCATCTTCCTCGCTCTCGCCTTTGCCCGCCTGAGCCGCATTATCCCGAAGGCGGGAGGGCCTTACGCCTATACCAGACACGCATTCGGTGACTTTGCGGGATTCCTGGTCGCCTGGGGTTACTGGATATCCATCTGGGTCGGGAACGCCGCTATTGCAGTGGCACTGGTAGGCTACCTTGCAGTCTTCTGGTCACCGCTGGCGGAAGTTCCGCTTCTCGCCGGGGGTACGGCCCTTGGGTGTATCTGGCTGCTTACCTGGGTCAATGCAGAGGGTGTGCGAAAGGCGGCCCTTGTTCAGCTCGTCACGACGGTGATGAAGCTGGTTCCGCTGGTCGGGATCGCCACCATCGGCCTCCTGTTCATCAATATGGATAACTTCACTCCATTCAACCTTAGTGGTGACTCGCCCCTTTCGGCCGTAACTGCCACGGCTGCATTGACCCTCTGGGCTTTCCTCGGTCTGGAATCGGCGACCGTGCCAACCGGGAATGTTGAAAATCCCGAGAGAACGATTCCGCGAGCGACCATCCTCGGAACGCTGCTGACTGCTGTTGTATACATCCTCGGCACTTTCGCGGTAATGGGGGTCATCTCTCCCGAGGCGCTGGCTGAATCCACCGCACCCTTCGCCGACGCCGCAAGCGAGATGTTCGGCCCGTGGGCGGCCTACGCGGTCGCGGTGGGGGCATCCATTTCATGTTTCGGCGCTCTCAACGGGTGGATCCTCCTTCAGGGCCAGGTTCCCCTGGCGACGGCTGTTGACGGGCTCTTTCCCGAAATCTTCGGACGCATATCCGGAAAGGGAACACCGACGATAGGGATCGTGATATCCAGCGTACTGGTCACCCTGTTGATGGCGATGAATTACACGAGGGGTCTGGTGGAGCTGTATACATTCGTAATCCTGCTGGCCACGATGACCTGCCTCGTGCCTTATGCTCTATCCGTTCTTGGAGAACTGGTGATCTTCAGGCGCGAGCGGGAGAGGTTCGTCGGTGAGAATCTGACCTGGCCTTCGATCGTCGCAGTGGTGGCTCTCCTCTATTCGCTATGGGCGATGGCAGGATTGGGCTGGCAGACCCTGTATCTGGGTTTCCTGCTGCTTCTGGCCGGCGTTCCGGTTTTCGCATGGATAAAGCGACGAAGTGGCCATGCGGTGACGTAGGGTCTAAATTGCAACATGGCTTACATGAATCTCCTGGCCGAAGTACCGTCATGAAGACGGATGCGAACCGCCGGTGCTCCGGCGATCATTGCTTTCAGGTAGAGGGATAATGAAAGGCCACGGTCACTCCGCCTCGGTACACAGACACGGTATCGAGCGGAAGACTGCCACAGGCTATATCATCAGTTCGCTGTCGATTACGGTGAACGTCCTACTCTTCGCCCTGAAGTACTGGGTCGGTCTTCTGACTCCATCGGTCGCAATCATGGCCGACGCATGGCATACGCTTTCTGATACCCTCACCTCGCTTGTTGTTCTGATCGGTTTCAAGGTTTCGGCCATTCCGCCGGACAGGAAGCATCCCTTCGGTCACGGGAGGGCAGAACTGATTGCTGCCCTCATCGTAGGGATACTGCTGGCGCTGGTTGCATTCAATTTCCTCGTGGAATCCGTTCACCGGCTCATCGACAGGCAGGCGGCGGCATACGGTACTCTGGCACTGATCGCGGTAGCCGTTTCGGTAGTATCCAAAGAAGTGATGGCCCAGGTGTCTATTCGAGCGGGGAAAAGGACGAATTCTCCCTCTCTCATCGCCGACGGGTGGCACCACCGGAGTGATGCAATCTCCTCCCTGCTCATTCTTGTGGGTATCGTCCTGGGAGGACAGTTTTGGTGGACTGATGGCGTACTGGGGATCATGGTGTCGGTACTGATTTTCTATGCGACCTTCGAAATCATGAAAAATGCGATAAGTCACCTTTTGGGTGAAGAGCCGGGCAAAGAAATAATTGCCGGTATTGACGATCTATCCTCCAAAATCACCAGCTATGACCTTCAGATTCACGACACGAAAATGCACGATTATGGACGTCACAAGGAACTGACACTGCACATTTACCTGCCGGCGGAAATGAAGCTTTCCGAAGCGCATGAAATAGCGCAGAAGCTCGAGATCGGGATATGGAAACAGATGGGTATCGGAGCTACCATTCACGTCGATCCCCTCGATTAGTTGAAGAACGCCGACCACCTCCTTGCTCTTCTCAGGAAACGAGGTCTCGAGTCGCGGCTTGGGAATGTGTGGGAGCGGCGTTAAGGTCCTGTCCTTCCTCAGGATGGATCGGTGCTCCGTCGGAGGCGGCTTACTTTACGGGCGGGTTATACTTCTTTGCGCTCAGTTTGAAGCGTGCGTAAATGCGGGACGGTTCGTAAATAGCATCGAGCTGAACCCCAAAGTGGGCGGTATTACCCGGGTAGAGTGAATCAGGCTTGAGGCGGACCGTTCTGGGTATAAGCGGCTGACCCAACTCATCTGTCGCGGATACAGTGATCTGCGCGTCATGCACCGGGTCTCCGCCATTGTTGCGCACTACCCCGTTGATCATGACCCCTCCGGGCACCACCCGCCATGCCCATTCAATCACCTCCAGCCGGATATCCTGATCCTGAACGGGCGAAGAGGGCTGCGAGAACGCCTCAGCTGGGATCCAGCCCCTGATCCGCACATGCTGTAGATCATCCTTTTCGCTCAGGACTTCGATCTCCAGGCCTCGCAGGAGCAGCAATCCGGCGTCATCCCCCTGAACGTATACCTCCATCGAGATACGGTACCACCCCGGTTTTTGCTCCTCGATCTTCACTTCGGCTTCGGGATTGAAGATGGTGAACTCCACGCCGGATAATTCTAATGGTGTCGCATAGATTGTCATCCGAACACCTGGCAGACCGGTACCGCCTTCACGGGGGGGCGGCTGTGCTGACTTCAGCTTGAACACGCTACAGCTGCAGGAGATCAGAAACACCACCGATAACACAAGCCCGGTCCATCTCCTGGTGAGATGAATCATGACAAATTATCCGGCGCTCGAATTCATCCTGAAGGAGTCCTACGGGGCAGGGTCCACAATCTTCCCGATGAATAGAATCGTGCCGGAGAATCTCTCCCGGATTGCCAACAGGAAGGGACGGTTCACCCGCATAACAGTCTGAACAGGAATAGAGCCAATTCCAATCTCGACGGAGGTAACGGCGGCAGCCTCGGTGCCCTCCTCATCGACCTTCACATACGTTTTGTGCTTCACATTAGAGATGTGCAGGGTGTCGCCCGGCCCCTCGCGCATCCGGTGAAAGTCCGCCTGGTAGGCGTTGAAAGCGATCTCCATGCCCAGCGCCGAGAGCACGTCATTGAGCTTTATTTCGTATTCGAGTTCGAACTTCGGCATCTGGAATAATGAGAGTTCCCGCTGATAAAACTGGTTCACCCAGCCCTCCCATGTTTCCTCGTCGAGCCCGTCGATAATTGCATTCAGGTCCTTGCCCGTCTGGGGGAGGATTATTGTCATACTGAAGAGGCTATCGCCGTAGGCGAGATCGACAGCCTGGAAATCCTCGGACTCAAAATATGGGAAGGTGACCCCTTCATGGTTCATCATCGGGACAAGCTTTGTGGAGCCATCAGGCAGAGTGAATTGGTCGTCCTGCGTCTTGTCACTGTCGAACTGATAGGTCCAGTCCCCGTTGAAGTAGATGGCGTTGATCAGGA
>JAGLTZ010000329.1 GCA_023135015.1 Candidatus Latescibacterota bacterium | reverse complement strand
CGTTTCATCCCCCGCCCGTGTATGCACTGTGAAGATCCGCCGTGTGTGAAGGTCTGTCCGGTGGGTGCGACCTACGTGGACGACGAGGGCCTCGTGCGGATGGACTATCAGCGCTGCATCGGCTGCCGCTACTGTACCACCGCCTGTCCCTACAACGTCCGCTACTATAATTGGTACGCCCCCGAATTCCCCGAGCCCTACGAACAGCACCTTACTCCGGGAGTGCCCCTGCGTCCGGTGGGGGTGGTGGAAAAGTGCACATTCTGCTTCCACCGGCTGGAGCGTGCCAAACGTGAGGCGGCGGCCAAAGGGCGCGAACTCACCGATTCAGAGTTGGTGCTGCTGCCGGCCTGCAACCAGGCCTGTCCCGCCTCGGCGCGTTACTTTGGCGACCTGGACGACCCGGAGAGCACGGTATCACGGCTGGCCCGCAGCCCCCGCGCCTTCAAATTGCTGGAAGACCTGGGCACCGAGCCGAAAGTGATCTACCTGGGGGAGGAGAGATGGTAATGAAACACGAGGTGGTCAAGGACGATGCCGCACTGTTCGAGCCGCTGATTCGCACCGGCAGGGGATTCTACATCACGGTGGCCGTGCTGGTGATCCTCATTGCCTGTGGTGCTTATGCTCTTGTTCGCCAGTGGGTCTTCGGCCTGGGCGTCACCGGTATGAACAGGCCCGTTTTCTGGGGGGTGTACATCATCAACTTTGTCTTCTTCATCGGCCTGAGCCACGCCGGCACTCTGGTCTCGGCCATTCTGCGTATCGTGAAGGCGGAGTGGCGGCGGCCCTTCACCCGCGCCGCCGAAGCGGTGACGGTCTTCAGCCTGCCCTTCGGAGCGATCAGCATCATCCTTGACATGGGCAGGCCCGACAGGCTGTTGAACTTGATCTTCCACGGACGCTTTCAGTCGGCTATCCTGTGGGACGTCACCTGCGTTCCGCTTTACCTGCTGTCGAGCGTTTTCTACTTTTACCTGGCCCTCATCCCGGACATCGCCATGTGCCGCGACCGGCTGGACGTAGGTCCGCTCCGCGCCAGGCTCTACAAGTTTCTGGCCCTGGGCTGGACTGGCACCGAGCACCAGTACCGCCGGCTGGATCGGTTGATGAACATCATGGCCGTGTGGCTGACCATGCTGGTGGTCATCGTGCATACAGTGGTGGCCTGGATCTTTGGGATGACCATCGTCCCCGGCTGGCACAGCGCCATCATCGGCCCCTATTTCCTGTGCGGGGCCATATTCTCCGGGGTGGGCGCGGTGATCATCACCACCGTCATCTTGAGGCGCGTCTACCATCTGGAGGACTATATCAAGCCCGTCCACATCAATGCCATGTCTCTGTTCCTCCTCTCTTTGTCCCTGGTGTGGTTCTACTTTACTTTCGCAGAGTATTTCACCACCTTCTATGGGAACGAGCCTGCGCACATGGTTGTCTTCAACGCCAAGTTCTGGCAAGAGTTCTCGCCCCTGTTCTGGTTGATGGTCGTCTTTTGCTTCGTGATCCCTGTGGTCATCCTGAGCAATCCCAAGACGCGCACCATCGCTGGCGCGGTGGTCGTCTCCGTTTTCGTCAATGTCGGCATGTGGCTGGAGCGTTACATCGTTATCATCCCCTCCATGGCGCGACCGAGGATGGGCGGCATCGGGAGTTATGCACCCACCTGGACCGAGTGGGCCATTACCATTGCCTGTTTCGCCTTTTTCATCCTGCTCTACGTGTTGTTCACTAAACTCTTTCCGGTCATCGCCGTCTGGGAGGTGCACGAGGCCCGACATCAGAGCATCCCTGAGGCAATGGAGCGGATGAGATCGTACATGCGGAACATCGGGCATTACCCCCTGGATGTGGTAGTGCGACAGCGCAGGTCAAACGTGATTCGTGGTACTCAGGTGGCAAGGGCCCCCGAGGCCATGGAGCGGGTGAGATCGTACATGCCGGGAGCTATGGCGAGTCCGTTGCCGAAGGAA
>JAGLTZ010000328.1 GCA_023135015.1 Candidatus Latescibacterota bacterium | reverse complement strand
CGGGCCTCCTCCTTATCATATTCGTCCGAGTCAATCCGGGCGCCGGGACGCAACCCCTTCAGATCAATCCGGCTCAGTTTCCCATAGCCGGAGAACTTGTCGACCGCATAATAAATGCTTCCTTTCGACTCGTACGTGAGGCCCTTCTCCTGCAGGGATTCGACAAGCTCCAGCATCTTATCTATATGCCGGGTGGCCCTGGGGTATACATGCGCCCGCTGGATGCGGAGCATATCGAGGTCCTCGAAGAAAGCCTCGATGAAGGGGGCCGTGTAATTTTTCAGGCTGACCCCGGCTTCTCGTGCACCATTGATGGTCTTGTCGTCAACGTCGGTAATGTTCATGACGTGGAAGACCTCGAATCCCCGGTATTCAAGATATCGGCGCAGGAGATCAGAGAAGACGTTGGCCCGCCAGTTCCCTATATGCGGATAGTCATATACAGTCGGACCGCAGGAGTAGATGCGCACCTTCCCCGGCTCCAGGGGCTCGAACGGCTCGATCTGCCGGCTGAGGCTGTTGTAGAATGTGATGGACATTGTTCGCTTATCTTGGTGGCGGCTCGATCAAGCGGGACAGCGAATCAGCTGCAGCGGTTTCGAGAGTCTGTTTCAGATCTTTCCGCGTCTGATCGAAGAAACGGTACCCTCCGCGGATCTGCTCTGTCATCTCCTCCGGTAGCAGAGGGCGTATGGCGCCGGCTAATGCATCAATGGCCGCAGTCAGAGGTAACACTATACGAGCAGTCGGGGCACGCCCCACAGCTTCTGCCGTCTGGGGCCATATGCCGACCAGAGCATATACCAGGATAGCCGCTACAATCAGCCCTTTCGCAAATCCCAGCATGGCTCCGGAAATCCGTTCAGAGAGATCGATCTCCCTGGGGAGCATACGGCCCTTGATCATGCTGTAGCCGAGGGAAACGAGTATGAATCCGCACACAAAGGCAAGCAGGTACGGAACCTCCTCGATGACGCCCCAGCTCCTGAAGAGGGAAGCGACCGGTTTCGCCAGCAGGATCCCACCTACGATCGCTATGACGATTCCCGCAAGATTGAGCAGTTCGCGGCGAAGTCCGCGCTTCAGACCACCCAGTACCCCGATAATCACAACTACAAGGATCCCTATGTTGACGACCGCGCTCAAATCGGATCCCCCTGTCGCCCGAGTGCTGCTTCCGCCAAACGGGTGCACAGCTCGCCGAAATTGATGCCGACCGCCGCGGCAGCCTTCGGTACCAGGCTGGTTGCGGTGAATCCGGGCAGTGTGTTTCCCTCCAGCAGGTATGGTGTGCCGTCCTCGGCAAGGCGGTAGTCCATCCGAGAAAAATCCCTGTGGTGGAGGACCTCGAATGCCTTCAGCGCGTCATCCTGCAGTTTGGCTGCGACTCTCTCCGGCAGGTCCGCCGGACATGTGTAACTGCTCATTCCTTTAGTGTATTTGCATTCGTAGTCGTAGACACCGTGAGATGGGTGGATCTCGATCACAGGCAGGGCCTGGTCCCCGAGCACCGCCACGGTAACCTCCCGACCGGCAATGTATTCCTCGACCAGCACCTTGCTGCCATAGGCAGCGGCCTTCTTCAGAGCTGCCGGCACTTCCCCCGCGGACTCCACGATAGAGAACCCGACCGTGGAGCCCTGGTTGACAGGCTTGATAACCAGCGGCCAGCCGAGAACAGCTCCCCAGTCGGCCTCTATCATGTTTTCGGGCAGCGGATCATCAACTGTCCACAGCCGGGCTTCGGGCACGGTGACACCTGCCCGGCGGACCAGTGATTTGGTGATCCACTTATCCATGCTCACCGCGCTGCCCAGAACGCCGGTCCCCGTGTACGGCACACCAGCTAGTTCAAGATAGCTCTGTACGCGACCATCCTCCCCGGCGCCACCGTGCAGGGTTATGAACACCAGGTCGATATCGGCGAAGTCACCATCGGTCAGCGCATGCTCCAGGCGGGCCGCCACCGAACCGTGCTTCTCCTCGCCCTTCAGGCCGTAGTCGTATCGCCGCACGGTCCACTCCCGGGTCTCGAGGGCTTCGGCCACCGCCGTGCCCGATGAGAGTGAGACCTCCCGCTCAGGTGATGTCCCCCCCAGCAGAACCCCAACTACCTTCCCTTCGCTCATGGCGATCCTTCATGTGCTGGCTGAGCTTCTACGTCCCCTGTGATGAGTGTAACCACCGCGAGAGCGGCTATCCCTTCCCCACCACCCAGCGGTCCCATGCCTTCATGGGTGGTCGCTTTGATCGAAGCCGCCTCATAAGGACATCGCAGCACATCGGAGAGAGAGCGGCGCATGTCGGGAATGTGGGGCGAGAGCCTGGGTGCTTCTGCTATCACGGTCACATCCACGTTGCCGACTCCCCAGCCCGCTTCCTCGACGAGCCCCATGACGTGGCGCAACAGATCCTTTGAGTCAGCATCCTTCCATGCGGGATCAGTATCGGGGAAATGCTGCCCGATATCGCCCAGGGCCAGTGCCCCCAGGCACGCATCGGCCACTGCGTGCAGAACGGCATCGGCGTCGGAGTGGCCGGCAAGCCCGAATGGAGCATCTTCTATGCGCACCCCCCCCAGCACAAGAGGTCGGTCGGGATCGGTGCGGTGCACGTCGAATCCCATGCCAACCCTTACCCTTTCTTTCACCGGCTTCCTCCTGCCGCCAGGCACCGCGCAAGTTCCAGGTCAAGTGGATCGGTGACCTTTACATTCATCAAATCCCCCTCTACCAGGGTGACCGGGTGTCCGAGTGCGCGGACCAGTTGTGCGTCATCCGTGACGTCTTCACCTGGCAGGCTGCGGTGTGCCTGGTCGAGCCAGACGGCCCGGAACACCTGAGGGGTCTGCACCATCCTGAGGTTCGATCGCTCCACCACGCCGGCCCAGCCTCCCGAATCGTCCACCTCCGCGACAGTGTCTCTAACTGTCACCACCGGCACGGCTGCACCGCTCTCGATGGCTGCTTCAATCACCCTGTCGAGCAGCTTGATACTGAGCAGGGGCCGCACCCCGTCGTGTACGGCAACCAGGGCCTCTTCAGGCCACGGTTTTCCTGCAGAGGCAACCTCCATCCCCGAAAGGACCGACTCACGGCGGTGCGCTCCACCAGGTACCACGGCCATGATCTTGTGTAGCCCGAAATCCTGCCGCAGCCGGCTCTCCCATCCCTCGACATGGTCAGGCGGCAACACGACCGTAATGTGGTCGACCATAGGATGCGCCTCGAAAGGAAGAACGGCATTTACGAACATGGGACGGCCCTCTACTTCGAGGAACTGCTTGGGCAGATCTTCCTCCGTATCTCCCATGCGGTGTCCTCCTCCCGCCGCCACGACAATTGCCTCAATCATTATCTGGTTCTTCGGTTTCGCCCTGGAACAGATTCGGCTGGTCGATGTCCGAGCTGCCGACAGGTGGTTTGCGGTCGAAGTAGGTATACGCCTGGGATGTGGCGACCCGCCCCCGGGGTGTACGGTGTAGTAAACCCTCCTGGATCAGGAACGGTTCGTGCACCACTTCGATGGTCTCCCCCTCCTCACCAACCGCCACCGCCAGGCTGTTCAGGCCAACCGGCCCGCCGTCGAACTTGTCCAGAATAGCCAGCAGCAGGCGCCGGTCCATCTCGTCCAGGCCACGAACATCGACACCCAGCATGTTCAACGTTTCGTCTGCCACGTCCTTCGTTATAACACCGTCACCCTTCACCTGGGCCACGTCGCGCGCCCTCCTGAGTAAACGGTTTGCGATCCGTGGCGTTCCCCGGCTTCGCCGAGCTATCTCGCGGCCGCCTTCCGGCTCCAGGTCGACCTTCAACACGCGGGCCGAGCGTTCGACGATCGTTGCAAGTTCCTTGGGGGAATAGAAGTCGAGCCGGATGGTCAGCCCGAAACGGGCGCGCAGCGCCCCTGTGAGCATACCTGCCCTCGTGGTGGCACCGATCAGTGTGAAGCGGTTCAGGTTCAGCTTGACCGAACGAGCGCTCGGGCCGCGGTCTATGATTATATCCAGCCGGAAGTCCTCCATCGCCGAATAGAGGTATTCCTCCACCACGCGCGGCAGGCGATGGATCTCGTCAATGAAAAGGACGTCGCGCTCCCCCAGGTTGGTCAGCAGACCGGCCAGATCCCCCGGACGCTCCAGGATCGGTCCCGAAGTCATCTTGATGTCGGAGCCCAATTCGTTGGCGATGATATG
>JAGLTZ010000327.1 GCA_023135015.1 Candidatus Latescibacterota bacterium | reverse complement strand
CTGGGCTACATGCTTAAGTCATTCGACCCTGAGGGTACCCGCGATCTGGTGTTCATCCCCGTCGGCATCAACTACGACCGGGTGATAGAGGATCGCAGCCTCATTCTTAGAACCCAGCCGGAGGTCGAGCCGAAGAGCGGCTGGTTCGTCTTCGGCACGACTATCAAGTTCCTCCTGCACAATGTGGGTCTGGTGCTGCGCCGACGCTGGCACCGTCTCGGGTACGCCATCGTCAACTTCGGCGCGCCGGTCTCGACGAAGGAGCACCTGGCCAAGCGCGGCCTCGATTTCCGCACCCTCAATAGAGAACAGCTGTTCTCCGAAGTCGAGGTTCTGGGACGCGGTCTGATGGAGGAGATCGGAAGCGTCATCCCTGTGGCGCCGGTTTCACTCGTCGCCACGGTATTCCTGAGACGCAGCGGTGAACAGCTGAGCGAGCTAGAACTCAAGGCCGAGGCCCATAGCCTGGTGCGTGAATTGGAGAGAGCCGGCGCCCGAATCTACATCCCCCGCGCCAGCCAGGATTACGCCATCACAGTAGGCCTGCGCATGCTTACCCTCCGCCATATAGTGGATGAAGTGGATGGGCTCTTCGCAGCACGAAGCGAGGAGATACCCCTACTGAAGTACTACTCCAACAGCATCGCCCACTTCCTGGAGACCCGCCCTGCCGCCACAGTCTGACTGAATGCTCAATGTCAGTCAGTCAATCGGTCAGTCGAGATCCCGGTAATGTCGTTCCTTCATTGCACCTAATTATCTTCAATGCGTGCCGCGATTATCCTTTCGATAATGCCCTCATACTGGTCCCAGTTTGTTCTCCTTTGAGGAGGAACGGCCGTCTTGTGGGCAATAACCATATCAAGTGTAGGAAGCACTGTTATGTACTGCCCGTAGGCACCTTTACCTGTATATGCTCCCTTCAGCGGGCCCGTAGCATCGGGACCATCCCATACCCACCACATGTATCCATAGCCGAATGAATCATTTCGCATACGTTCAGGGTTCATCTCTTCGAGAGGAGTCACCACACTCACGATCTTGTGTGCCCAATCCCGAGGGATAATCTGCCGGCCCGCCCAATTGCCCTCGCGCAGCATCAGATATCCAACACGGGCCATGTCTCGAGTGGAAAGGTGCATATGATACGCCGGGTACATCGACCTGTTCAGATTACCTGATTTCCGGTGCCTTGAGCGGTCGAAGTCCTGCATGTTAACAGGCTGCGCCAGGTCGGTCTCCAGGGCATCGTAGATGTTCCTGCCGGTCATTATCTCGAATGCGGCCCCGGCAGCGTTGAAATCCCAGTTGTTGTAGAGGAAATACTCGCCCGGTTTCTGAGATCCCCTGGGAGGCGCATCCGCAAGATTGTCCCCGCTGTTTGAGGCAGGGTGGTAAATACCCGACCGCGCTGTGATCAGATGTTCGACAGTGGCTTCCACTTCTATTGGAAGCAATCCCCCATGGTCTGTTATCTCAAGGTCGCTCAGGGTTTTTTTCAGATCGATTGTGCCGTCCGCCACATAATTGCCATACAGCATTGCAAGGATGCTCTTGCGCACCGATGCCAGATAGCTCAGCTGCTCGATGTCTCCATACTCAAAGAGCACTCTGCCCCCCACGACAACCATCAGCCCGGTGGTGTTCAGGGTTTTAGCATATTCTTCGACTTCTTTAAGCCCCTCACTGCTGTAGCCGACTGACTCAGGTGTCTGGATCCGCACCCACGACTCACCGGGGAAAACCTGCTCCTGAACAGAGTCTGCCTCGACTCTCCCTTCGATCTGAAAAGATGGCAGGCCGATGGAAAGGGTCAGCAGAAATACACAGAATGCAGTCAGGATCCAGTGCAGATACTGCCGACGAACTCTCTCAGTAGATGCTGGGCTGGTACGCATCGTGACTCCTTTGGCGGTTATGAACGAGTTGAAACAGTTCCTTGGCTTTCATCGAGTTGGAGTAATATATCAGTACACCTTCGAGTTGGTTAGCAAAGGCGAAGTCCCTCAATAGAACATCTTTTTATTAAGACAAGAGGCCGCATTGCCTCATAAAAAAGCTCCATACTGTAAAAGCCGTGATTGTGCCTGATAGACTCTTCCGGACAAAAGGTGAACGCACGATCCTGTTTGAGGGAGCTTTAGTCGTCCCCTCACCATATAATTAGTCATAATAGTCATAATGACCAATTTGTAGGATCCTTAGAATGCGTCAAATATCAGCAAGTGAAGCGAAAGCGAAATTCTCCGATTTTGTCCGCGCAGTCGAACAGGGAGAACTCCTGATAATCACCCGGCACGACAAACCTGTCGCCGCCTTGGTGCGGCCAGAGAATATCGAGCAACTGGAACGGCTGAGAGCTGCAGGCCCGGAAGGTGGTCTTGCAAGTCTTGCAGGAGGGTGGGAAGAGTCAGACGAGCTTGTGCGCATCGTCGCTGAAACCCCTCGCACCACCTACCGCATTGTCCCGGACATGGAATAGAACAATGGCCTTTCTATTCGACACAGATGCCATATCGGAAGTCATACGGCCCAAACCACTTCCAGCCTACCTTGAATGGCTGCGGACTATTCCCCGTGAAGATCAGTTTACGAGTGCGATATCCATAGGTGAGTTATTACACGGTACTTTTAGAGTTGCACGCCGTGAAAGACACCTCAAACACATCGAGAACCGACTACTGCCTGCGGTTACAGTCTTGCCATATGATGTCGCGATTGCCCGAGAATATGGCCGGATCAGAACCGAGCTGGAATCAGCAGACATCCCCTTTCCCTGCGCAGACATTCAGCTAGCAGCCACAGCCATTTACCATGGCCTGACCCTGGTCACCGGGAACATCAGCCATTTCAGAAGGATCAAGAGACTCCATCTCGAGCCTGTTCTGGAAAGAGCTAGAAGACAGGAACCTCGATAAGGCATTCCATCGAATCCAAGAGGAGCCTCGAGGAGAAGGAAACTCAACCGCCGCTGAACGCCGCGCTCAGAAGGCGTGGCCGAAGTTGAAATAGAGTCCCGTTGTCTCGGGGCCGAATCCGACGTCAACCCTTACCACATAAGTCTGCATGTAGAACCTCAGCCCGACCACCTTGTTGAGCGCCCAACCGCTGAAGTCGATCTCGTCGAGCGAATTCCATACCTTGCCGGCGTCCAGTCCGACTACACCCCCAAACCGCCGAAGCAGCGGGAACCGGAGTTCAACGTTCGATATGGCATTGACCCGGTCGAGGAACCTGTCCTGCGGATAACCGCGAAGCGTGATGCTGCCGCCGATAGGCAGGAGCACCTGGACGGGAAGATCTTCACCCGCCAGTCCCTGAAGTCCCAGGCGGGCGGCGAAGACGGTTTTCGGATGGAAGAGAACGGAATAAAACTGGAACCACCCGGCCAGACGGGTGAAGTTCACGTTGCTGAGACCTGTCCCGGGCACGTGCTCCACCTCCCCCTGCAGCACGAGACCCCGGGTCGGATTGGTGAATATATCCCTGGTGTCGTATCGGTAGGTTGCGAACAGCGAAACGTACGTTGCCCTGGCACTGTTGACACCCGGCCGCTGCGCGAGTCGCGAATCGGCTGAAAAGTTCGAGTTCCTGATGGTTTTATACCTGGCTCCCACCTGCCCGACCGTGCTGGGAGCGAATCCGCGGCTCAGCGTCAGGCTGACCTCCAGCGGCTCCCTGGTGTAGTACTCCCTGTCATTGAAGTCCGAGCTGTTTCCCACCCCGAAGAAACTGTTGTTCATCCAGATGTCGTAATCGACCAGGAAGTCGAAAGCCAGTGGATAGACCTTGCCCTGACGCCTGTCGAAATCCGGCTTGGAGAAGACAAAGCGATAGCGCCGTTCGCCCTCGACCGTATCCACACCTGTGCTGAAAAAGACCATCAGGTCGAATGACTCATTACGCCGCATGGAGTTGAGCAGAAAGAGCTTGGCGCCGTAGCCGAATCCGATATCGGTGTCGTACATGAGGATCGGAAGCGGCTCAAATATCGATCTGTCCAGCGGAGTAACAACCTGAGGCTCTGCCGGTGCAGTCTGCAGGACGTCATGCAGGTTAACATCCGCCACGACTCCGTAGTGATCGGACGGCTTCACACCATTGACCGCGGTATTGAGAACCACCCGCGACTCCGAGATATCGTCGGCATCGAAGTGCCGGCTGAGAAAGATGTAGTCGATGCGGCGGGATCTGGACGCATACCACGCAAAAAGCCTCTGGTACCCTATGCGGGATTTACCGCGTGCATCGGTCATCCTGCTCGAACAGGCAATATTCACATTCTCCTCGGGATCCCATGTAGGCTGCTGAATCGACCCGCTGTGGGACTGCGTGTCGTGGAACTGACCCGAAGTCTGGAACAACCTCATTTCAGGTGAATCGGGGGTGGCATTGAAGTCACCGGCTACTATCCGGGGTGAATCGGGGGGAAGCTCGTTAAGCCTCTCCAGCAATTCGGCCGCTTCTCTCTCCCTCCTTTCGTACCGACCCCGCCAGAAAGAGAGAGCTTCTCGGTGCTCCTTTTCCGAGATGCTCCCCTCGGTCAGAAAATCCTGCAGCTGTGCCTCCACTTCGGTGCCTCGCGGAGGCGATGAGACGAGGTGGACGTTGACCAGGTATATCGGAACCTCATCCACGAAAATCTTTCCGACCAGGGAGAAGACAGCCTCATCGAAGTGGATTGTAAGCGCGTCCCCGTGCAGGCCGAAGGAACCGGCGAGCTTCCAGGCATCGTACATTCCAAGGCGCAGGGATGGGCGGGCAAGTATGGCCAACCCCTCCTTGAAGTTCACAGGGATTCCCACCGGTCCCAGTTTTATCCCCGCGTTTACGACCTGGTGTATCTCCTCGAATGACAAGCGCTCTGCCAGCCTGGATGCATACCGGGCAAGCGGATTTGCCTCCTGCACGAAGACAACATCGGGATCCAGGTCCCGGATCTGCCCCACAAGCGCCTCGAATCGGGCCTGGCGCCGCTGCTTCTCTTCATACTCTCCGAAAGAGGTGAATCCTGTATAATCTAGTCCCGACCAGACGTTGATGGTCAGCAAGCGCAGCTGCCCCTGCCCCGCACCACCGGTGAATTCAGTTCGATACTTCATCTCCTGACCCGCCGTCTCGGTGTTAGCGAATGCGGCTGCGATGAAACATATAACACAGAGGAAGGCGGATCGATGCAGGCGTGCCTTCATATCAGCTGCCTTCTCGCCAGACATTCAACAAAACGAAAAAAACCAGCCGGACCTGAAAGAGCTTAACAGGAAACAGATATCTCCGGTAGCCTTCAATAAAATGGAAATGCCGGCCAGATAAGTATCCAGCGGGTCAGTGATAGAAGAACTGCGCCGTTGCCTTGCAATCTCGATCAACGGTTACCCGCACCCAGTGTGCGGAGAAGGCATCGGGAAAGGTATGGTACATGTACCCATCACGGCCGACTTCGATGCTCAGATATTTTTGCCAGCAGCCATCTCCCAGGGGATCGACCTCGATCGTAAAGGTGACGGGATCCAGCCGATCGTGCCAGAGGTGAACGACTTTTTCATCGAAACCGGTCATCAGGAAGGGATCGCTCGGCTCCCCCGCCCTGACATCTGCATCCCGCCAGACCGCTCCCCACCCGGACGGTTTACCGAAAGATGCCAGGTCGTCTATGCTCCCGAACCAGAGTCCCGATTGAGGCTGTCCAACAGCGTTATCGGTCTGATCACCGGCCAATACCAGGATGCCACGGAAATGGACAAAGTCGGGTATGATCCTCAAGTGGGTGGCGATCGGACGGATCCCCCAGAGGTGATCACCGTATATCAGAGCTGGCAGATCGTAAAAAATGCCGAAGGAATCCATCAGGTAACGTTCGGTCTGAACTTCCCTTATCCGCATCCACTCAGTATTCCAGGTATGATCCCAGGAATGGCTGCCCCGCGGCAGGCGGTATCGTTGCCATTCACCGTTGTGTAAAACCCGCAGGATGACTGAGGCCGGGTCCCATCCAAGGGCGAAGATTGTGTTCCCATACTTTACACCAGGTCCGAGGTTCTGTTTGCCGGAGACCTCTATGAACGGATTTCTCTCCAGGATCCGCCACTCCCCCACCCCATCCCATTCGGCGAGGCGACCGGCCGAACGTTCCCCCAGGTATTCCGGCTCTTCATATGTATTGTTCGCCACCACGAGCCGGCCCTGGGCAACATGTGCACCTTTGAAATGCGGCTGGGAACCAGCGGGCAGATCCAGTTCCTGAACAAGGTTGCAGAGCCTCGCGACCTCGAGCGTGCGGGAGTGTACCTCGAAGAGTAGTCCTTCCATCGTAAGGAAATAGACTCTGTCCGGATCGGTCAGATGATTCGTTGTGGCTGTCAGACGATGGCTGCTGAGCTCCCCGATGGTCCTGACATTACCACCCGCGTCTATTACGTGTGGCCCGATGAAGACCTGGTCTGACCGCCAGTGCACGAGCCGGTTAGCAAAGGTGCCCGTGACCGCTTCGGGATGCAGCCGCCATGAGAGATCCTCTCTGATTTCATAGAGACCGATACCTTCCCCACTGATATGTGCCACATAACCAATCGCCCAGAGCCGATCTGCCCATGGGATCAGCGCCCCGATACCGGTTTCTGATCGGGATCCAACACCACTCGACATCATTGTGAGGTGGGTGAAGACGTTCCCGATCTGCACGGTGGGATAATGCCAGGCAAACGGGTTCCTCTCCTGTGCCGATACTCCCGCGGGTATAAGGAGCAGCAGGAGGAGACATGACCTGACAACTCGTAACCTGCCGTTGTGCATCATGATCTCAGAGTTCCCTTTCATTTCCTTATTATAGTCTCTGACGGATCGAACGTGTTTTACAAATTGAACGTGGATTGACATACGGCAGGGTGTCCAAAATCCAGGGCAAGTATCAGGTGATCCGATAGGGTGTGAACCCGGCTACTTCACGGCATCCACGTAGAGGGTCTCCATCTGGTGTGACTCGGAGTCCATCTCTTCCATGCCGTCTATGAGGCTCTGTCGGAACTGCAGCCTCACAACATCGCGGAACCCTACTTCCCGCAGACACCAGTCAAGAGTCTCGAAATCGTACATCCAGCGATGATGATAGAATCGGTAAACTGTGCGGGTATTGAAGGCTCCTCCCTTGGTACGCACAAGCCAGTGTTTATCAAGGTTCTTTTCTCGACGAGCGGCAAATCTCTCCAGTATCGGAGCGAAGAAATCGTGATTGTCTTCATAATACATGCGTACGAACAGCTCCAGATCGGGACAGGTAATGCGCAGGACTCCTTCAGGTTTCAGCACCCGATGCAGTTCAAAGAAAAATGAAGGGATCTTGTCGGTATGGATATGCTCTATCAGATGTTCCATGTAGATGCAGTGGAACGTGTCTGTCTGGAAGGGTAGCTTCCTGTAGGCATTCAGGTAGATATCGGCATCGGTAGCGAATTTGTCGCAGTTGAGCCAGCCGAGCCGGATCTTCTTCCCACAGCCCAGGTGGAGTTTAGGAAGAGGGGTATTTTTCAGATACCTGCGGACGACGACAGGACGAGCAAAAATTCTCAGCCGGTTCAGTTCACCACGCAGGATTTTCATCCACATTCTCCCATAGGCGGTTGATAAAGCCTCTACGCGTGAAAACTCTACCGATGTCCATCTGGATGGGCAACCGTGATATCTGCTTCTTTATTCTTTCCGCTTTCTCGATTGCGGTAATCC
>JAGLTZ010000326.1 GCA_023135015.1 Candidatus Latescibacterota bacterium | reverse complement strand
GTCCGAGAAGGGGAGCTGACCGTTCAGGACATGTTGAACCGCTTGGTCGAGAACAGACCTACGATCTTTGACAAGCAGATAACAGGCGCCCAGGTCTGGCGTTCCGACGACCGCGGAGAGAGCTGGACACAGCAGAACGAAGACTACCTCGACGGGCTGTACAGCACATATGGTTACTATTTCGGAGACATACGCGTTTCTCCCCAGGATGTCGACACGATCTACCTGCTCGGGGTGCCCTTTATTAAATCTACTGATGGGGGCAGGAACTGGAAGCGCGCCTCAGGCCGAGGCGTCCATGCCGACCACCAGGCACTCTGGATCAACCCCTGGAACCACAACCATATCGTTGACGGCAACGACGGAGGACTGGATATCTCGTACGACGGCGGGGAAACCTGGGTCAACATGACTTACCCACCCGTAGGCCAGTTCTACGCGATCTGCTACGATATGGCCCAGCCGTATCGTGTCTACGGCGGCCTGCAGGACAACGGGGTATGGATGGGGCCCGCCAACCGCACCTTCGAGAACAACAGCTGGACCTCGATCGGCGGCGGAGACGGCATGCGCGTCCAGGTCGATACGCGAACCAATGAGCTCGTCATCCTCGGGTCCCAGTTCGGGAGCTACTCCGCGGTTGACCGCGCCAACAACCAGAGGTGGCGCCTGCGACCGCGCAGCCATATCTATGAGGTATCGAACCGCTTCAACTGGCAGTCACCTGTGGTGATGTCGCCCCACTCCCCCGAGATCGTCTACTTCGGCACCCAGAGGCTGTTCCGCAGCCTGGATCAAGGACGCACATTCACTGCCCTGAGTGAAGATCTCACCACCAGCCGCGAGCAGGGAGACGTTCCCTTCTCGACGATCGTGACCATCAGTGAGTCACCAAAGAAATTCGGGCTGATATACGTCGGCACCGACGACGGGCTGGTTCACGTGACCCGGGACGGCGGGATAAATTGGACAAAAATCACCAGACGCCTGCCGAAAGACCGCTACGTGAGCAGGGTCGTGGCCTCGATGCACGAGGAAAGCGTTGCCTACATCGCACTAAACGGATACCGCAACGACGATCTCACAACCTACCTCTTCCGTACCGATGACTACGGGAGGAGATGGAACCCGATAAAGGGAAACCTCCCCGACGAGGCTGTGAACGTGATCAGGGAGGATCCCAGACATCCCGAGATCCTCTACGTGGGCACCGACACCGGGTGTTTTATGAGCCTCGACACCGGCCAGAGCTGGCACGCACTGGCCGGGGAACTGCCACACGTTCCGGTGCACGACGCAGCCGTCCACCCCCGCGAAAACGACCTGATCCTGGGTACGCATGGACGAAGCGTTTTCGTTCTCGATGTAGCACCCATCCAGCGCCTGCTCGACGAGGTACCAATTAAAACAACAGAGGAGGAAGCTGAGGAAGAGGAGGAGGAACAGCAGCAGGAGGAAGAAGCAGCAGCCGAGCAGGAGGAGGTGCCGAAGATAAGGGTCATCGAGAAGCCTATCCATGTCTATGAAGTGGCTGACATATCCCAACAGCGCAGCTGGCCGTGGGAGAACCAGCGCGAGCGCGCATACTGGATAGACCCGCCCGAGCCGCCAACCATAGATCTGCTTTACTACAGCCGGTCGGCCGGCCCCACAACGCTGACCATCACAGATGAGGACGGGAACCCTCTCCGGACCCTTGAGGACGAGGCAGTAGTGGGGATCAACGTGGTGAAATGGGACCATACGCTCGACCCCGAGCTGGCACAGAAGGCCAGGCAGTCGCGGGAGGCGAAGCAGGCCGAAAGGCGGCGGGGAAGGCCGGACCGTCAGCCACAAGAAGAGGTAGAACAGGAAGAAGAGCAGGAGGAGGAGAAGGTCTTCGAGGAGTGGATGACCTGGTACATCTATCCGGGCACGTACTCACTGGAAGTGGTCAGGGGTGATTTTACCGAAAAGGTGACCTTCAAGGTGGTAGAATCAAGGCAGGGGGGACAGGGACGTCCGCGTTTCTTCAACCCGTGAGAGTTGTCTGATCCGGTATTATTGAATCCTGCATAAGTATTGTTCCATATCGTGAATATACTTCAGGTTGCTGTGGACTCGCTCTGACGCTGCTTTCGGATCCCTCTGAGAACCAGGATAGTTCCGAGAATAAGACCGCCGAAGAAGATCAAGGCGTTCAAGGGCCTGAGAATCAACCACGGCTCTTTGAAATATCGCCATTTGGCCATGATCTCCACATCATTCCACAGCACCATGGTCGCGGGGATGGCATAGCGCAGGGTCGCTCCCGTGGAGGGTTGTGTCATCAGCTTCAACACCATATAGCCCGTGAAGGCGAGCGAGAGGAAAAAGACCGCATACGTGAACCAGCTGTATATTCCGAATATCTTTTCATCATAGGCCAGGAGCAGCAGCA
>JAGLTZ010000325.1 GCA_023135015.1 Candidatus Latescibacterota bacterium | reverse complement strand
CATGATTTCGAAGAATCCGAGGATTGGAGCAACTGCTTTCATACCCCTGGAGACAAGAATAATGCGCAGCGTGCCTAAGGATACATCGATAATTCTCGCAAGGCAGATGAGAAGTGGAACAATCGCCCAGGTGAAGACGGGAGAGTGTACAATATCGTGCATTATCATTTCCACCTATAAGTTGAGGCCTAACGCTCCGGTTCAGCGGCGGCGGAACGCCGTCCGCTGAAACCGATTGTTAGGCAGTGTGTGGCTACTTGACCTTCGCGACGAACTGGACTCCAGGAAGGTTTTTTAAGTCAGAGTCCTGAGTCCATAAGGTCGCCTCGTAATCCCGAGCGGTCGCGAGCATGATGCTGTCTGCCATTGGGATACGTGAGTCGATGCTTATCCGTGCGGCAGTTAGCGCTATAGGTGCGGTCAATTCCACAACTTTACCCTGGTGCATCACAGCGACAACCTGCAGTGCTTCACCTTCACTCCGTTGCTGGAGCACACGCTTGAAAACTTCGTAGAGGCTGAGGGTTGGAACGATAAGCTCTGAGGTTGTCTCAATCGCCTTTGAATAGAACGTTGCGTTGGGCCCACCAGCGAAATATTCCAGCCAGCCCGAGGAATCGACGACGTTCATACGCGATCACCTTCGCGTGGTACATCAGTGTTGATACCTTTGAGAAATCCCTTAAGCTTTCGAGCAGGCCTGACAGGAACGAGCTCAATCCGGTCTTCGTAGAGAATAGCTTGGATTTTCTGACCAGGACGCAGCTTCAGTCGATCGCGTATACGCTTCGGAATTACCACCTGGTACTTGGGGGATAAGGTGACGGTCTCCATGTCTCCTCCCATCGATAAGGCATTCGTATTACGATAATGCTATCGATGATGTTTGCGTTTGGCAAGAGTAGAACATCAATTCGTGCATGGCCCATTTCGCGGGCCACCGCAGACCTACCAGAAGAACCGCCAAAGCAGTTGAGAGGAATTGACATCGAGCGGTGGGGTGCGTAGCGTGGGTTTCATGAACGAGCGGCGACAATATAAGCGGACGACAGAACTCCTCTTTGTACTGCTGGGCGGATTGGTGCTCGCTTCTTCCGGATGTGCCCACTTCCATCTGGGTCCCGATCCTTTGAGCCCCGAAGGGCAGGCCCGGTGGGTCAACCGGACCCTGGAGTCGATGAGCCTGCGCGAGCAGGCAGCGAGCCTGGTGGTTGCGGCGGTAACGGCCCGTTTCTCCCACGTAGACAGCCCGGAGCGGCTGCGTACCGAGTCGATGGTGCGCGATCTCGGTATTGGCGGGATCGCGATGTGGGGTGGGGACCCTTACGACGAGGCGCTCGTGATAGCACGTCTGCAGGAGCTGGCTCCGGTTCCTCTGCTGGTCGCCACCGACAACGAGTGGGGGCTCGGGCAGCGGATAGGGGGCAGCAGCCTCTTCCCCAAGGCGATGGCCCTGGGAGCCACCAGGGATACGGCACTGGCCCGCAGGATCGGATACATAACGGGCCTGGAGAGCAGGGCGATCGGCATCCATATGGGCTACAGCCCTGTGGCCGACGTCAACAATAACCCCCTCAACCCGATCATCAGCGTTCGCTCTTTCGGCGAGGACCCCGACCTGGTGATCCGGATGGCAGGCGCCTGGGCGAGGGGTGCCCGCGAAGCAGGGATGCTTGTAACCGCCAAGCACTTCCCCGGACACGGGGATGTGAGCGTGGACAGCCATATAGAGCTGCCGATCGTGGATGTAGATATGCAGCGGTTGAACAGGGTGGAACTGGCACCAT
>JAGLTZ010000324.1 GCA_023135015.1 Candidatus Latescibacterota bacterium | reverse complement strand
GTTCCATCTCAAAGCGACTTGAACGGTCGCCCTTCGACTTCACCTTCGAACATGTCAAAGAACATAATCCGCCCCGATTTTGGGCGGACCTCACAAATTAGGACATCCGGTGCAAACGTCAATAGTTAACACGCCCCAAATGCCCCTATTAAAAGGAAAAATGACTATATACAGGATAACGCCCATCCCTGACAGGGTCAAGCGGAACAGATCAGATTATTCCCTCTCGGGCAGCACCAGCCGATACCGCTTTATATACG
This sequence comes from Candidatus Latescibacterota bacterium, assembly GCA_023135015.1. GTDB lineage: Bacteria > Blakebacterota > Blakebacteria > Blakebacterales > Blakebacteraceae > JAGLTZ01. The sequence goes on along the minus strand of JAGLTZ010000324.1, from coordinate 7,928 downwards.
GGACGCCTTCCTCATCCTCAACGTAGGCGACGACCATATCGTCTTCGATATAAGGCTGCGGGCTAAATTGAAAGCCTTCTGGCATCTCAACCTCGCAGAGGAACCCGCCATCCAGATCGAACACTTCCACGGTGTGGGTATCCACCCAGTAGGGATTGCGCCACCAGCCGCTCTCCTCGAACGGATCTTTGACACCATCCTCCTGGATGATGCCCATACCCGGACGCCGCACCCAGATACGTCCACTGCGGTCCGGGAACAGACCATCATAAGCCGGTTTATGATTGGGAACCGCCCTGCCGTTCCATGCCCATCCCGGAAACTGCCGCACCATGTTGGCCGTGGCTGCTCGTTCGTGCCAGCGGCCCTCCTCCGGCTGCACCGGCACGGGATCCCATTCCTTCTCGACTACGGTGACGGTACCGTCAGACCTCCGGATCTCGAAGCGATAGACTTTTGAGACCCCGCCCAGTACCGACCGGTCGGGTGCTACGGCCCATGCCACATCAGGTGAGAACGGCACGTTGTTGACCGATGTGCTGTTCTCACTTCGTCCGACGATAGTCCATGGCTCGAAATCGAATACGGGGGCGTGGATCGTGTCGATCACAGCGTCTTCCGGGCCACAGCGTATTAATCCCATCCGCCACTCGGTCACATCGACACCGTAGTTAGTAATGACCAGGGTATACAGGTCGCCATCATGCGTCACCAGCAAGGGGTTGCTCGTGTGGAAGCCGCTCCTGATTGGCCAGTGGGTGAGCGGCTCTCCGTCGGGCGAATAGACGTTGATCCTCGTGTTGTCCGGAGTGCGCACGAACAGGCGTCCGTCCACCGGATGGGTCGCTACACTCTCGGGCCGGAGGTATTCCCCGGGCCCACTCCCTTCCCGACCGATATCTCTCAGGTGCCGGCCCGTTAGATCGTACGACCGTATGATCGGTACCTGACTATCGAGGATGTAGATCCTCTCTACACCGACCGCGATACCATCGACGTTTCCCAGGATGTACGCGTCATCACCCTTGAGCTCCCCGATCGATGCCTCCTCAACGAGCCTGGCGGTTCCCCCCCACACGGAACCGCCGAGAGTGCGCACGGTTTTGACATTACCATCGGTAGTGGTCTCGTGCTGCCACGCGCCTTCAGACGTCGAACCGGCAGAACAGCCCGTTGAGGCAGTCACGAGCAGGCTCATTAACGCCAGCAGCGCGAGCAGAGCCAGGAAGGAGTGTATTTCTTTACGCCGTTCGGTCATTGATCGCATCCCGCCAATCAGACGGACCCGGAATGAAGTTCGTTGCTCCAATATCTTGAACGACCGTGAGACGGCGGTGGTTGGTGGAATTCTTTGCAGGGCAGGTCAAACAGGCGAGACCGCGATCAGCCCGGTCGAACCCTCAAGAACCGGCGTTTGCCTACCTTCAGGATATGCTCACAGTCGGCCGGTACCTTGAAAAGCTGATCCTCGACCTGCTCTCCATCCATGGAGACCGCCCCCTGGTCGATCAGGCGACGGGCCTCGCCCCTGCTCGATACGAGGTCGTAAGCCTCCAGCAGTTCGATCACCCCGGTCGGCTCCTTGATGACCGCCTCAGGCATTTCCTCCGGCAGGTCCTTATCGACGATTACAGCCTGAAAATGAGCCTCCGCCTCCAGGGCGGCTTCCTTATCGTGATAGAGTGCGACGATCTCCCGGGCTAGCCGGCGCTTCAGGTCCCGGGGGTTGACATTACCCTCCTCGAGCTGCATCCGGATCGCGTCAAGCTCATCCCCGGAGGTGTCCGTACAAAGCTCGAACCACGGGTATATCTGTTCGTCGGGGATCGACATGGTCTTGCCGTATATCTCTTCGGGAGACTCGAAGATACCCACGTAATTCCCCAGGCTCTTGCTCATCTTCTCGGTGCCGTCGGTGCCCACCAGCAGCGGCAGGGTCATGACGACCTGCGGCTCCTGTCCGTATTCGCGCTGGATCTCGCGTCCCACCAGCAGGTTGAACAGCTGGTCCGTACCACCCAGCTCCACATCCGCTTTCAGCGCCACCGAGTCGTACCCCTGGAAGAGAGGATAGAGGAATTCGAGGATGCTTATCGGTTGGCCGTTCCTGTACCGGTTGCTGAAATCATCCCTCTCCAGCAGCCGGGCTACCGTGTACCTGCTCGCAAGCTCCAGTACCTGCTCGCTGCTCATCTTCAGGGACCAGCGGCTGTTGAAGTCTATTACTGTTTTTTCGGGGTCGAGGATCTTGAAGATCTGGGCTTTGTAGGTCTCGGCGTTGGCCAGGACCTCTTCCCTCGACATCCGTTTGCGCTGCTCGCTCAGACCCGATGGATCTCCGATCAGGCCGGTGAAGTCCCCTATCAGGAAGACCACTGTGTGCCCCAGATCCTGGAACTGCTTCAATTTGCGGATTGATACCGTATGGCCAAGGTGCAGGTCGGGTGCGGTGGGGTCGAATCCCTCTTTCACTATGAGCGGTTCACCCGTCTCGTACGAGCGCTTTAACTTCGAGACCAGCTCTTCCTCGGGAACAACCTGGTCGCATCCCCTCAACAATATTTCCAACTGCTGGTCAACCGGCGGAAAGGGCATTGCCTAAGGGAACCTTTGCCTCCGTCGCTGGTCAAGGGCATTATAGATACGTGATGAAAAAATTGAGGAAAGGAACCACTGATGGCCGGTGGAGGTGAAACTCCCGATAGGGTCAACCGTATAGTACGGGCCGTGGGACGGGCGGCTTCGGTCGTGTGGATGTTCGTACGATACGATAACCTCAAGGACTGGCTCCCGCGGGTGTGGGGCAGGAAGTTCTTGCTCAAAGTCATGGCCATCAGTCTTCTGGCCGGCGTTGTCGGTGCGCTTTTCCTATACTGGCTTTCCAGAAATCTGCCTACTCCTTCAGAACTGACCAGGATCGAACAGAGCCACGTCACGAGGGTCTACGACACCAATGGGATACTGCTGAAAGAGTTTTATGTGCAGCAGCGCGAGCCCGTAGACCTGAACAAAATCCCCCGTCATCTGAAGGAAGCGCTGCTGGCGGTTGAGGACCGCGAGTTCTACAGCCATTGGGGTATGAACCTCCGCCGCTTCGGTGCCGCCATTCTTGCGAACATCAAGAGCCTGGATTTCGGTCAGGGAGCCAGCACCATCACACAGCAGCTGGCCAGGAACCTCTTCCAGAACATCGGCAGCAGGAAAACAATTACCCGCAAACTGCGCGAACAGCTCACCGCTGTTGCTCTGGAACAGAACTACTCCAAAGACGAGATTCTGCAGATGTTCCTGAATGAGGTCTATTTCGCCAACGGGGCTTACGGTATCCAGCAGGCGGCGCAGAATTATTTCGACAAAGACGTGGAGGCGCTCGACCTGCTTGAGAGCGCCTACCTGGTAGGGATCCTCCAGCTTCCATACTTCTACTATTTGAACCCGGACCGGGCCCTGAGACGCCGCAACCTGGTGCTGCAGTATATGGTCAACGCCGGATACCTGGACGCGGCGACCACCGACACTCTTTCGCTGAAACCCCTGGAGTTCGCAGAGAAGGATGAGGAGATCCCCAGCGCCCCGTATTTCGTGGAGTGGATCAGGCAGGATATGGAGCGCAAATACGGTGCGGAGATCCTCTACCGTGACGGTGCGACCATTCAGACGACTCTCGACTGGGAAATGCAGGCCCTGGCCGAGCGGCACCTGATGAGGATGCTCGAAGAGAAGCAGGCTCAATATGAAAAGTGGGTCATCCAGCCCGCTCTACAGGAGATCCTGGAGAACGCACCTGAGGGGGTCGAACCGGATACCTCATCGATCGAGGCCCTCCGGGAGAGCTATCGCCTCCAGGGGGCCTTCGTGGCCCTGGATCCACAGAACGGGAACATCCTAGCGATGATCGGCGGGAGGGACTTCCAGGAAAACCAGTACAACAACGCGACCCAGGCGAAGCGACAGGCGGGTTCAGCCTTCAAACCGTTCCTCTATACGGCAGCACTCGACAACGGTTACACCCCGGCCACCAGGGTGATGAACCAGCCCATAACCATTCCACAGCCGGACGGCAGCCGCTGGGCTCCTGTCAATTACTACGGCAGGTTCAGCGAACCGCTCACACTGAGGGATGCACTGAGACGTTCCATCAACCTGGTGGCTGCACGCCTGGTAATGGGCGGAGGAATGGGCCATCACCTCTCGATGAGTCCGACCATCCTTGTCCGCTACGCCAAACAGTTCGGCATTACCACACCACTACGGCCCTATCCCTCCCTTGCGATCGGATCGAGCGAAGTCATTCTGCTGGAAATGGTCAGCGCCTTTTCAGTCTTCGCCAACCTTGGAACACGGGCCCAGCCGAGGATGATCCGCTACGTGAGGGACCGCTTCGGCCGCGATATCGAAGTGCCCCCCGTTAAACTGACGAAAGTGCTGGAGCCTGAGCTGGCCTATCTGATGGTGGATTTAATGAAGGGTATACTTGAGGAGGGCGGTACGGCCCAGCTCGCACGAAGCTACTACAACGTAAACGTACCCGCCGCCGGAAAGACCGGAACCACAAACGATTTCAGTGACGCCTGGTTCATCGGCTACACGCCCCATTTAGTGGCCGGCGTCTGGATCGGCTTCGAAACGCGCCAGAGTATGCTGCTCCCTGGAGGTAACGCGGTCACCGGGGTGCCCGATCCATCGGGCGCGGTTATGGCCATGCCGGTCTGGGCACGGTTCATCCGCGACCTCTATAGAGATGAGGCGAGAGACCTGTCGAGTGAGGACTGGATCAGGCCACCCGGGATCGTTGAGGTGGAGCTGTGCAGGACGAGCCCCATACCTGAGAGTCCGGATTACAAGATTGCTCTACCCACATGTCCCGACCGATTCACTGAGATCTTTCTGGCAACAAACCAGCCCACGGAGTCATGCACAGTTCACGACCCGCGCTACCGCAGAGACTTCCGCCGCCCACCCCCAAACTAGGCGTTTTCTTCTTCTTGCTGTTCCAGGATCAGAGATTCACAGCGAAGAACCCGGTCCTTATAGAGCGCACACCGGTTACAAGATATACATTCGGCGGGTCCCTGACGGCCATCCAGCCACTCAAGGGGTAGATGGGGCTCACGTATGAGGGGCCTGCCCAGCGCGACCAGGTCGGCATCGCCGCTCTCGAGTACTTCCGTTATTACCTCGATCGACTTGAGCCCGCCGACCAGGATCACCGGACAACCCACCACCTTCCTGGCCGCGCGGGCGAGATGACGGAAATAAGCCTCCTGCTGCCCCGGCTGAATATCCCTACGGGCTGCCCCCTTGTCTGAGTCTACCATACCGCCGCTGACTTCGATTGCTGCCACGCCCACTTCAGAAACGATCCGGGCGTTTTCAAGGGCCTCTTTCATCGGTATGCCGTTGGGGATGCAGTCATCCAGATTCATCTTTATCAGAACCGGATAGTCCGGCCCCACCTCCTCCTGGACTGCTTCCAGAACTGCGATTAGAAATCGCCTGCGCTTTTCCGGCGTTCCTCCCCATTCATCATCCCTGAGGTTTGTTGCAGGACTCAGGAATTGTGTCAGCAGATACCCGTGCGCTGCGTGGATCTGCACCGCATCAAATCCAGCTTCCTTGACACGTACGGCCGCCCTGGCGAAGTCACCGACCAGGGCTTCGATCTCTTCTGGTTCGAGCGCTCGCGGAACAACGCTGGTTTTTTTTATTTCCACCCCTGAGGGGGAGACGGGTGTTGTTTCAATGACGGAGGGTCTGCACTGCGGCCCGCCATGGCTGATCTGCATGGCTACCTTTATTCCGGCACGCTGGGCCTGCCGTGCGATCAGCTCCAGGCGCGATACCTGATCGTCTCTGTCCAGACCGGTCTCGTTATCGGTGAGGCGACCATCCCTGCGCACGTAACCGTGCCCCAGAATTATCAGACCACATCCCCCTCGGGCCAGAGTTTCAACATAGGAGAGCATTTTGTGACCAACCCGACCTTCCCAATCGGCCATTCGCTCACCACAGGCCGCCCTCACGATACGGTTGGGCAGCTCCATGTTTCCTATTGTTACCGGACTGAAAAGCATCTGCTCTCTTCCGCCTGCCCTATCTTAAGGCCACCATACGGCCGGCCAGAATAATACCCGACTAGGAGCCTGTCGACCTCATACGGTTTGTCGAGGAACGCATCCACGTGCGAGCCGAGTTGGTCCATCCTTTGACAGATCGGTATACAACCCTATTTTTCCCCTGTCCCAGCTTTCTTGCCGGAGTGGTGAAACTGGTAGACGCAGGGGACTCAAAATCCCCCGGTGGCGACACCATGCCGGTTCGAGTCCGGCCTCCGGCACCAGCATGCTGCAAGTCTATCTATTTCTTTATTTGTAATTATTTGGTCTGCATTACGAACACACCGTCCCAGTCCTCGGGAGGCGGATTCTTCAGATACTCATAGCACCTTTCCTGATATACAATGCTTGGACCATCATCGGGGTCGAGGCCAAGAATGTCGTGGAACAGATCGAGTGCGTCCCCGAACTGCTGTTCGCGGAAAAGCTGCAGGGCAAACTCGTAACGTTCCAGCAGGCTTGCCCGTCCGGCCGGTATCCCCATGTCGGCCGTCTCGAGCACCTCGAAGACCCTTACAGGTTTCTGCTTCCCCTTCACTTTAATAAGATCCAGCTCCCGGCAGATCATCTCCCCTTCAAGCTGATCGTAAGTCGTCTCGCTGATACAGATATTGGTTCCGTATACCTTGTTGGCCCCCTCCAGTCTGGACGCCAGGTTGACGTTATCTCCCATCACTGTGTAATCCATGATGTGGAGGCTGCCCAGGTTCCCCACAAGCATCCGACCCGTGTTGATGCCGACCCGGGAACAAAGCAGAGGCTTTTCTTCTCTCTCCCATCTCTGACGCAGATCACTCAGAGTCGACTGCATCTTCAACGCTGCCATGCAGCATTTAAGGGCATGGTCGGGAAAGGGAACCGGCGCCCCGAACTCGGCCATCAGGGCGTCCCCCTGGTACTTATCGATGATGCCCGAGTACTCCATCACCACATCGGTCATTTCCGTTAGGTACTCGTTCAGAATACTCACCAGCATAGTGGGGCTCAGCCCCTCGGATATACTTGTGAAGTCGGCCACATCACAGAAAAGGACAGTGAGTTCTCGCTCTTCCCCCCCCAGGGAAAGCAACTCTGGATGCGCTATCAATTCGTTGACCACAGAAGTGGAGACGTACTGCTGGAACATGCCGCGGATGCGCGCTTTCTCCTGTATCTCGGCCAGGTAGAGGGCAACGGTGGAGCCGGAATAGGCGAGCAGGGCGGCCACTGTTGGGGAAAGGACCCAGATCCATGATGAGTACCGAAGGAACAAGATGAGCCCTGTCGCGCCTATGAATGCAATGATGGCCAGACCAACAATGCCGCCGAGACGGGCCTTGAGCCTGGAGACAAGCAGTGTGACCCCCACACCGACCAGCAGGATGAACAGGTAGTTGATCAGACGGGGAACTACACGGATGTATCTCTGCTTCAGGATGGTATGCACAGCGTTGGCATGAATCTCAACTCCAGATGTGAGCACCGCACCGCCTCCACCACCCTCATCAACGAAGGTCGTGGCCCAGAAATCCTGATGTTCTGGCACCGTACTTCCCACGAAGACCATCTTCCCCGCCAGATGCCCTTCTGCCAGCAGGTCCTCAAAGGCGTCCATGTCCCAGTCGCCGATATCGGTCTCGGCATCGTCCACCACCATCGCGTACGAGTATGTTGCGATGGAGCCACGGAACCCCAGGTAGTTGATGAGCATCCCGCCTCCCGGGCCCCTGGGGATGGAAATATCGCCTATTTGCCATCCATCGGGCCCCACCTTCACCAGCTCGGAGAGGGGGATGTCCAGATAGAGCTTCAACGCCTGGATTCCCAGCTGGG
>JAGLTZ010000323.1 GCA_023135015.1 Candidatus Latescibacterota bacterium | reverse complement strand
CGTGATGAAGGAGCGGCCTATAGCGCTGACCACACCAACAGAGACACTCGGCTGCGGATCCTGCAGCATGAACCCGAATGGGCTGCCGAGCGCTATCACCCACTCGCCGATCATGATATCCGAGGAATCACCCATTTCTGCGACGGGAAGGTCGTCGGCCGGATCAATCTTCAGAATCGCCAGGTCACGCCTGGGATCGGTATCGATTACAACACCGGTAGACTCACGACCGTCTGCGAACCTGACTGTGATATTGTCAGCGTTCCCTACCACATGATCGTTTGTGAGGATATAGCCTTCCTTGGAAACGATCACACCCGACCCGAGGCCCTGCCGGGTCTCGCTGCCCGGGGTCCCGAAAGAGAAGAAATCATCAAGGAGGCCGTCGAAGATGGAGCGACGGCTGATTCTCTCGGTCACGAAGACCGTCACGACAGCATCGTGTACCTTTTCTGTGGCATTCACGATTGCCGTCCGCCGCCCTTCACCGAGCGCCTGATTGACAGCCCTGCGTAACTCATCCTGAAAATCGGCTGTGCTAAGGGTGGGTGTCGGGTATGAGGCGGTCCCGCCAAAATCGGCTGGCAAGCCCTCCGACAGTGCAGTACCGGGAGCAGGGCTCTCCTCGAGCGCTTCATTCGGGCTGTAGGCAGCTTTTACACCGGCTGGGTCCGCACCTAGAGCCTGCAGAACGATGAACCCGCCTGCGCCTCCGACCAATACGCCGGCAAATATGCTGATCAGCAAGGATTTTAATCTTCTGTTCATACTATCTTCACCACCAACCGCGTCTGGGGTTCCCTCAATTTCATAGTCTCCGTTTCATGGTCTCTTTGAGAGATCAGCTCAGGAGGAGCTTCCCGTATCCAGAGTTTCCTGGGCTTTTCGGGCGTCTGCCAGGAACTTCTCGATGCCGATGTCCGTAAGCGGATGTTTAATTATCTGCATTATCACCTTGTGAGGTATGGTGATGACATCCGCCCCGAGCATTGCTGCCTGGACTACGTGCAGGGGGTGGCGGATGCTCGCTGCCAGGACCTGTGTCTCGAAACCGTAGTTGCGCATGATGGTTACCAGCTTGGCTAGAAGGTCCATGCCATCATGCTGTATATCGTCGAGACGACCCAGAAACGGGCTGACGTAAGTCGCCCCCGCTTTTGCACACATCAGGGCCTGCGCGGGGTTGAAAACAAGTGTCAAATTTGTCCTGATACCTTCGGCCGTCAGCGTCTTACACGCTTTAAGACCCTCAGGAATGGTCGGCAGTTTCACCACAATGTTAGGGTGGATCGAGGAGAGGGTGCGCGCCTCTTCTATCATTCCTTCTTTTTCAAGTGACAGCACCTCCGCTGATACCGGGCCATCTACGATGCTGCAGATCTCCCTGAGCAGCTCATGGTGTTCCCTGCCCTCTTTAGCGACCAGGGAGGGGTTGGTCGTGACTCCGTCAAGCACACCCAGGTCGTTCGCTTCACGGATTTCATCCACGTTTGCAGTATCCAGGAAGAATTTCATTCAGCTCCTCCGTTGATGGTAAAGCCATATTTATTCATCTATTACATTACCATAATGCGTTAATCGGCTGGTAATTCACGAGTTATTAGGATCCGAGATCGCCTCTGGATAGACGATACGCTCCAGAAAGAGCGCATGTGCAGGGGCTGTCAAGCCGGTCTGCGCTGGTCCCGGAGTGTCCAGAAGAGACATGCAATGCTCGATACTATGGAAACCGCGGCCCAGCATAACCATCTCCCCTATCAATCGTCTGACCATGTTGTGTAAGAAACGATCGGCACCGATACGAAAAGTAATGATCGCCCCATCCTCGTCCAACGTAAAGACTGATACCTTGCAGCGAGTATGCAAATACTCCCTGCTGTGACTGCAGAATGCTCCGAAATCATGCTCCCCGAGGCAGAGTTCAAGTGCCGTTTCCATCAGATCGATGTCGAGCACCCACTTCACATACCAGTGTGTGCTGCGCCGCAGTGGTGAGGGCACACTGGTGATCTGGTACCGATAATGCCTCGATATGGCGCTGTAGCGGGCATGGAAGCCCTGCGGAGCAAGTACCAGCTCCTTCACCACGCAGGTAGGCCCCAACAAACCGTTCAGGTGATTTCTGAGATCCTCGAGATCTACATCTTCCGAGTCAAGAAAGGCGTGAGCTACCTGTCCCTCGGCATGGACGCCGCTGTCGGTTCGACCCTGTCCTACCACAGAGATCGGTGTACCTCTTACCAGGGTGAACGCTCGCTCCAGCTCTCCCTGCACGGTCCGCTGTTCGGGCTGGCGCTGCCAGCCGTGGTAGTCTGAGCCGTCATACTCAATCGTGATCTTTACAGGTCGATTTTCCACAACGTTACCGGATGTTCAGACGTTACTCCTGCGTGGTATCTGTTTACCGTTTGTCCGGCCTGAAGTCGCTGGATCTCTCAGGCTCATTTGCCTGATAGTACCCTTTTGGTTTGACTCGAAGTCATGCCAAAATTATGATGCCACCTCTTAATGTGAAAAGACAAGAAGTAAGGCGATACAAGTAATAGACGGAGGTTCCGGAACGTGAAGATGCTCAAGCGGATCGGCGGTTACCTATTGCTGTTTATCCTGTCCCTGGTTCCGGCCGGAATCGCTTTACGATACGAGGCCGGGGCCAATGAGATAGGCATGATCTACCTGGGAACGATAATATGGGCGATCCTCTTCTGGTTCGCGCTGCGTATCATCGAGTCGAGCGAAGACATCATTTAATTCCCGCCCAGGAAACCGTACCAATGCTCATCCGGCGAGCGATCCGTGAGACGGATTGCGGATAGGTATTAGTTTATAAAGGAAGGGGACCCGAAGGTCCCCTCCACTCGGCCCTGCCTGGCGCCTACAGCCCCCCTTTATGCAGACACCACCCAGGGCCCACGGGTTGATGCCTCAGCGGACTCCCATCCTCACACGCGGACCGGGCGCCGACGACATTGTCCTCTTCAAAAGCTTTGGAGCCTTGGCCGGAGCGACGATAAGACGTATCTCCTGAACCGGAACGCCGTTGCGCCCGGCCGTTACTTCCAGCCGCACCCCCGGCCCCAGGCCCACACACAGCACCCAGCCATTCGGATGGGTTCCCCCCTCTGCAGCAAACCGGGGCCGGAGCGCGACATCCTGGATTCGCAGGTCCCACTCCATCAGGCCAACCCACAGGCATTCTTGAACACGCGCATCGCTCAACACATCGCCCAGAAGCTGAGGGATAGACACATCGCCTGCCTGGGTAGGCATGGAAATCAACTCTCAACTTCCTCTGTCTGAGTATCCACCTCTTCATCCGCTTCCTGCTGGCCGTCAATTTCCTCGGAAGGTTTACGTTCGAGGAACTGGACCCGATCGGCCCTGATCTCTATCTGGGACCTCTTTTCACCATCTCCGGTTTCCCATTCACTCGAATTCAACCGGCCGGTTACCATCACTGCGCTTCCTTTCTGCAGGTTCTCGTAACACCTTTCAGCAAGCGCCTGCCACGTAACAAACCCGACAAATGTGGCTTCCCGTTTCCACTCTCCATCGGCGGTCCTGTAGAAATTGTTATTGGCTAGCCGTGCTCGTAGTACCGGCACTCCACTCTGGGTGTATTTCAATTCCGGTGTCCGGGTAAGACGACCGGATACAATGGTGATATTGAGGTTTGGCATTTTCAGCCCGTTCATTCGGCACACTCCAGGCAATCGGGTCAGGGGATCTTATGATTCTGCCGACTACTGGTAACAAACAGCGTGCCAGTTTATTGACCGGGCATGGAACGAGGGGCAACTGCATGAGCGGCAATACATTGCGTGTATAGCTAGCTGTTCAGCCGAACCTAATTGAGGATTCGAATAGTGTGAAGGGGATTTGACAGAAAGTGTCCGCTTACCAAATCCCTTGCCAGCAGGAGGATACGGGCGTCAATCAGGCTTTACACCATCGCTGCCCGAAGTCGGAGGGTTTGGCGGTATTACGTGGTAATTGAGGCGCTGGTATAGGTTCTGTCGGGACATGCCCAGCATCTTTGCCGCCTCTGTCTTGTTCCACCCTGTAAGCTCCAGGGTCGACAGGATCAGCTGGCGCTCTTTCATATCCATTGCGGCCTTCAGGCTGCCCGCACCCCGTATCTGCTGGACCGCCATGATCTCCTCCGATAGGTCTTTGAGTTTGACAGAGTCTGCCTCGACCAGGGTCACCGCACGGGCCACCTCATTCTCCAGCTCGCGCACATTACCGGGCCATGGATACTGATGGAGCGCACGCATCGCCCTTTTGCTGAATTCTGGCGTCACCCCTCCCTTTCGACGACTGTAGAGCTCGAGAAATCGGTCAAGCAGGTGGGGGATATCCTCCTTCCTCTCCCGCAGCGGTGGAAGCCGCAGTTTTAGTACATTCAGCCTGTAGAAGAGGTCACGTCTGAAACTGCCCACAGCTACCGAATGCTCGAGATCGGAATTGGTCGCAGCAATAACCCTGACATCAACCCTTTTTGTGGATCGGCTGCCGAGCCTGCGGACCTCTCCCTCCTGAAGCACTCTCAGCAGCTTCACCTGGCTGGCCTGAGGCAGCTCCCCTACTTCATCGAGGAAGAGGGTCGAGCCATCAGCAGTCTCAATCAATCCCTGCTGATCTGTATGGGCTCCCGTGAAAGCACCTCTCATATGCCCATAGAGCTCCGATTCAATCAGGGGCTCAGGGATCGCTCCGCAGTTGAGGACCATCATCTGGAGGGCTCTCCGCCCGCTTGCAGCGTGAATTGCTCTAGCCACAACCTCTTTACCGGTTCCTGTCTCGCCTGAAATCAATACCGGGACATCACTCCGCCCCGCCTTTTTGACAAAAGCCTCGATGTCCGCAACGGCCGCACTGGGGCCCATCACCCGGGCAAGCTCCGAGACCTCTTCCCTGCTTTCCACGTCGAAGGCGGGCGTCCCTTCAGAGATGCGGTCCAGACGGCGCCGCTTGAGCAGGCTCTGCTCGACTGCATCGGCGACTTCACCTGCAGTCAGCGGCTTCATGAGATACTCGATGGCACCGTATCGCAGAGAGTCGAGCATGCTCTCCATGCTCTTATAAGCGGTCATCATGACTACTCTGCAGGCGGGAATATCCTCATGCAGACGTTTCAGGAGTTCGACGCCATCCGGACCGGGAAGCCGTATGTCGAGTACGGCTACATCGGGCGTTTCGCCGACCTCAAGCGCGCCGAGGAATGATGTGCCGTCGGGGAATACCGCTACATCGTAACCGCGACCTGTCAGTGTCTTTTGGAGAATATCGAGAAGAACCGGATCGTCATCGACCACAGCTACACGCGGGACGGAACTCATACTGCCTCCTTCTGGGGGCGCGCACAGTTTAAACACCGTATCGAAGTCCGTCAATATCTCGCTATCTTGGACGGACCATGAACACAGCTACCGTCACTG
>JAGLTZ010000322.1 GCA_023135015.1 Candidatus Latescibacterota bacterium | reverse complement strand
AGGCTCCCTCTTTCTCCTTATCCTTATCCTTATCCTTCTCCTTATCCTTCCCCTTCCCCTTAGGTTTCCCCTTCCCCTTCTCTGTGGTGAGGTCGCTGATCGGCTCCGGCTCGCCGGGCTCGCGGCCCAGAGGCTTCCCCTCGATAGCCAGGTCTATTTCGGAGCCAGACAGTATCTCGTACTCCAGGAGCGTCTCCGCCAGGTTCTTCAGATCCTCCTCATTCTCTTCCAGCAGCCGGTCTACCTCCTCCTCGCACGCCTCGACGATCCTCCTTACCTCCTCGTCTATCAGCTCCGCCATCTTCTCCGAACGTTCCTTGTTCCTGGCGATGGCCCGGCCGAGGAAGATCTCCTCCTGCTCCTGGCCGTAGTAAAGCGGCCCGATCCGCTCGCTCATGCCCCAATCCTGCACCATCTTCCGGGCGATCTCGGTGGCCCGCTGGATGTCGTCGCCGCCTCCGGTGGTGACTATTCCAAATATCAGCTTCTCTGCACCCCTTCCGGCCATCAGGTGCTTTATCACACCCAGCAGGTAGTCCTTGGAATGTATGTGACGCTCGTCTATGGGCAGGTAGTGGGTGGTACCGAGTGTATGCCCGCGCGGGATGATAGTCACCTTGTGCACAGGATCGGAACCGGGCACAAGCTTCCCGACCAGTGCGTGCCCCGCCTCGTGGAACGCTATCTGCCTCTTCTCGTCGTCGCTGATAACCATGCTCTTCCGTTCCGCCCCCATCATCACCTTGTCCTTCGACTCCTCGATATCGGCCATGGTCACCTTTTCACGGTCGAACCGTGCGGCCAGCAGCGCGGACTCGTTCACGATATTGGCCAGGTCGGCGCCGGAGAGACCCGGGGTGGTCTTTGCCACAAGCTTCAGGTCTACATCCTTCTCCAGGGGGATGTTCCTCGTGTGGACCTGTAGGATCCCCTCACGGCCCTTCACATCCGGCAGATCAACCACAACCTGGCGGTCGAAGCGTCCGGGGCGCAGAAGCGCCGGGTCGAGGACATCGGGGCGGTTGGTGGCCGATATCAGGATTACCCCCTCGTTCGATTCAAAGCCGTCCATTTCAACCAACAGCTGGTTGAGTGTCTGCTCCCGCTCGTCGTGGCCTCCCCCCAGGCCCGCACCGCGGTGGCGGCCGACCGCATCAAGCTCATCGATGAATATGATGCAGGGCGCATTGTTCTTGCCCTGATCGAAGAGGTCGCGCACCCGGCTGGCCCCCACGCCGACAAACATCTCGACGAAATCGGAACCTGCGAGGTTGTAGAACGGCACCCCGGCTTCGCCCGCCACAGCCCGGGCCAGAAGGGTTTTGCCGGTTCCCGGGGGACCCAGAAGCAGGACACCTTTGGGGATGCGGCCGCCCAGCTTCTGAAATTTCCCGGGGTCCTTGAGGAAGTCGATTATCTCCTGCAGTTCCTGCTTGGCTTCGTCGGCGCCGGCAACGTCGTTGAAGCTGACCTGAACCTTGCCGCCGGTCAGCAGTTTCGCACGGCTCTTTCCGAAGGAGAACACCCCGCGCTGCCCCCCCTGCATCTGGCGCATCATGAAGATCCAGAGGAATATCAGGAAGATCCACGGGAGGCTGGTGAACAGGAACTGCAGCCAGGGTGTCGTATCCTCCTCGAAGGAACACTCGATTCCCTTATCCGACCACCCGGCGAGGATCTCACCGTCTATCAACCCCTCGGGGAAGGTGACCCTGAATTCGGGATATGTACGGATGCTGCCGCCTACCTCCTTGGTGATGGCGGTACGGAGTTTGCCCTGAACCTTTGTATTGGCGATCACAGTGATCTCTATAACCTCGCCCTGGTCGAGATAATTCTGGAATTCGGTATAGGTCAGTTCCGCCTGGCGACCGGTCTGGCTGGTCATAAGCTGGTACCCGATCACCCCGATCATGACAAGGATCGCCCAGAATGCCAGCGACCTGGTGGCACCGGAAAATCGGCTCTTCGGCGGTTGAGGACCCTCATCGCCACCTGGTCGATTCCTCCTCTCCCCAGGCCTCGGAGGAACAGGAGGAACACGGTCTCTCTTCCGATCGTTGGATGGCCTCTTATCGCTCATGTTTCTCCTCGATCGAGCTCGTCGGCGGCGGGAAGGGACCCCACGTAGGGAAGGTGGCGGTAATGCTCCGCATAGTCCAGCCCGTAGCCGACGACAAACACAGGAGGTATCGTGAACCCGACATAATCTATGTGAGGAAGATCCTCCTCTTCCACACCCTCTTTCTTCAGCAGGGTTATTACCCGGATGGAGGCCGCCCCCCGTTCCTGCAGGATATCCAACAGGAACTGGATCGTCGTCCCCGTATCCACAATGTCCTCAACCAGCAGCAGGTCGCACCCTTCGACCTCTTGCTGAATGTCCTGGGTGACCTTCACCCTCCCCGATGAGGTCGTGCTGTCCCCGTAAGAGGACACCGCAATGAAATCGATCACATGAGGTATCGTCAGCCGGCGTGTCAAATCCGCAGTAAATATGTACGACCCCTTCAGTACGCAGACGACCAGGAGATTTTTTCCAGCATAATCCCGGTCCACGGCTGCGGCCAGTTCGTCGATACGCGACTGCAACCGCTCAGCAGAGAGCAGGGGCTGGGGCATGATCTGACGCTCGGCCGTCGCTTTGTCTCCTTAATAATACGCCTGAAATCGCAGAGTTACGCCCAGTTTCGTATCGGCCGTCACCCGTGTGCGGTGAGCCTGGCGCACACCTGTAACCCACAGAATCTCACCGCCTGCCTCAACAACCGGCAGGCGGCCTCTGGTTAGCCTGGGGATACGCTCCTCACTGAAGAGATCGGCCAGGCGTTTGTGCCCTTCCATCCCCAGCGGCTGTATCCTGTCGCCCGCCCTGGGGTACCTTACTGAAACCTGCCCTCCGGCGGCGTCGGCGTCCAGCACAGCCTTCCAGCGACCATCCACTCCGGCCGCTCTTGCCCCGCCGGCCAGCCTGCGCACGGTATCATCAGGCGTCACTGAAGCCTCGATAATCCCTCCCAGAGGCAGCTCCATCGAGACAGCTTCGGAGCCGCCTGGAGCCGGCAGCCGCAACTGCAACTCCTCCCCCGTATCACACTCCCAGTGCGGATCGGCCCCACTGGCGAGCAGCAGCCCCTCCGGCACAGACTCAGCCCACATCCGCTCCCCCAGCTGCAGAAGCCCCCCACCCGTTTCCCCGGTGGTGCGATCGCTCCGCCAAAGCCGGATCAATTCCCTGCGAAGTCGGTTGTTTACACTTCGGGGATCGGCCCCTGAACCCTCAAGGGCTGTTTCCAGAAGGGCATGATCCAAAACGCCAAGATGACAGGACGCCGGAAGCCGCTCAAGGAGAATTTCCCCCGGCAGGCGCGGCCCCCTGTCGCGATCGAGCCACCACCCCGCCATGCGATTGTGCAGGGGGAGGAGCCGCCGTGCATGGAGCGAAACGGTAGCGGCACCATCCAGCAGTTGCTCGTAACTGCCCGGGGGAAGGCTTTCGAAGAGCTGCCTCCAGCGGTTGCGGCGGATAGAAACGTCTAGATTGGTGGCATCCTCCCTCCACCCGATCCCCCTCGCCCTCATCCACCCGCGCAGCTCCTGCCTGCGAGCCCCCAGCAGCGGCCGGACCACTCCATCTTCGCGGATGGGAAGGATAGAACGCAGCCCCCTCAGCCCGGAGCCCCGCTCCAGCCTCATAGCCAGCGTTTCCAGCTGGTCATCGGCGGTATGGCCGGTGGCGATAAGGCCGCCCGGAGCGAGTTTATCCCGGACACGGTGCAGGAAGTCGTAGCGCACTCGGCGTGCGGCGGCTTCAACACCCTCGCCGGGCCGTCTTTGTTCCGCCACATCCGCGCACTCAACCACGCACTCAAGCCCCAGATCGGCCGCTAATTCCCGCGTGAAGGCCGCATCCAGAGACGATTCCTCCCGCAGCCCGTGGTCTAGGTGGGCCACCTCTAGGCGCCATCGGTACCTGTGTGCATCGGCGACCATTAAGTGGAGCAGCGCCACGCTGTCCCCTCCGCCTGAACACGCTACCAGCACATGGCTTTCCGGCGGCAGGTATGTACGGTCAAGCAGCGTCACGCCAGCTCCTCTATCGTGGAAAGGGGAAGGCGGCGGCCTTCCCCTTGGGCTTTCTGACCCCCGCATAAAGGGGTTTGAATGTGGTGGCGGTGCAGGGACTCGAACCCCGGACACGGGGATTATGATTCCCCTGCTCTAACCAGCTGAGCTACACCGCCAAACGCCCAAATATCGCCCTCCCCGGTTCGACAGTCAACCGACACCAGTCTACGACGAAACCCCCCTCAGGGAACCCCTCCTGGCGGTAACTATGCAGGTAGCCCGTTCTTTATCACATCCTCCATCGCATTGGTGAACATGTCAATTTCGCGCGGTGTTGTATAGACGTTCGGTGTGATCCGCAGCGCCCTGATATCCTTGTGGCCGATCGCTATGCAGTGGATCCGGTACTTGTTCCAGAGATGGCTCACGAGCGCCGCCGGTTCTATACCTTCGATCCCCACCGTCGCCACCCCCACCGACTCTGTCGGATCGAGGTTGCACCGCAGGTAGACGCGGTCGTGCCGGGTGAGCCTCTCGGCCCATCGCAGCTTCAGGTAGTGTAGCCGGGCCGCCTTCCGCTGGGCGCCGATGGCGTGGTAGAAGACCAGCGCTTCGTTGATCGCGTTGATGTTGGCCGCCGGATGGGTGCCTATCTCCTCGAACTTGCGGATGTTGTCCGCCTTGGGGTCGGCCGCTGCCATCAGGGGCCAGTGGTCCTTGATCCGGTCCCTTTTTACGAAGAGGAAACCGGTGCCTATCGGGGCCGTCAGCCACTTGTGCAGGCTGGTGCCGTAGTAGTCGCAGTCCAGATCCCTCATCTTGAATACCGTCTGGCCGAAGGCGTGGGCTCCGTCCACAAGCACCGGGATACCCCGGCGGTGGGCGATATCGCACACCTCCCTCACCGGATAGATCTGGCCGGTGATGTTCACCATATGGCACATCAGGATAGCTCTGGTGCGCGGCGTGATGTTCTGCTCAAAGTGCCTTGCGAGCTCCAGCTTGTTCCCGGGGGGCGTCGGGACAGGGAACTGGCAGAGCTTAATCCCGTCGCGCAGCTCCCTCTGGCGCCACGTGGTGATCATCCTCGGATAGTCCTGGTCGGTGGTGATCACCTCGTCGCCCGGCTCGAATTCGAGGCCGAACTGGGCTATCTCCATCGCCTCGCTGGCGTTGCGGGTGATAGCCATCTCCTCTGGGTCGCATCCGACTGTCTCAGCCAGCCTCCGGCGCACCATCTCTTTGCCCGGACTCAGGTATCTCCACATCCAGAGTGAAGGGGTCATGTTCTGCACGTCGAGGTAGCGCTTGAACGCCTCGTGTACCACGGCCGGGCTGGGGCACACACCTCCGTTGTTGAGGTTTATTATGCTGCGGTCGATCTGGAAAGCCTGCTGGATCTGCCCCCAGAAAAGCTCGTCCCGGGCCGCCTCCTCGGGAGGAACACCCTCCATGTCGCGGGAGGCGGCCAGTATCCGTTCCAGCCCACCGGAGGAGAGTGTCACAGCAGCGGAGAGACCGCCGACCTTCATGGTTCTGTCTAGGAATGCACGGCGAGAGAAGGACATGTAGACCTCCGTACGTTATTAGGAGCCTGTCGGAGAAAAGGTCAGTCGTAGAGTTGTCGTCGAATGCGGCGAGTCTACCCCGCCTCGCGGGGCTTACTCAAGAGGCGGGATGCTATTCCCGGA